>DAHXMK010000327.1 GCA_027365515.1 Candidatus Aminicenantota bacterium | reverse complement strand
TGCCCCGGCAAGAACAGACGCCCCGGCGGCAAGCGGCCGGGGCAAAAGCGGCGGCAAGCCGCCGCACTCCAAAAAGGCGGGGGTGGAACCCCGCCCCTACGGAAGATGCGGAGTTTGCCGGGCGTTAGCGCTTGGCCTACGAACGGCCAAGACGGTAAGGTTCGCGGACGTCCGGCCAGGAAGGGTCGAAATCTTTGGTGTTGCGGGTCTCCTCTTCCGAGCCGCCCAAAGGGACCCCGGCAAGCGTCTCCATCCACGATACGCGGCTAATCAGCCGTTCCCCATGCTTGGCGATCTCTGCGGCAGCTTCAGCGTGGCCGTTGAGGTAATCAATCAGGATGTTAGTATCGAAGAGGGCCTTCACCCGCCCCACTCCGAGCGCATCCGCCGCTGGTGTTCGACTCCGTCAGGGCCTTTGCCGCCCCAGCAGCCGAAACCGGGGCGGCCCTGCATCCCGCTTCTCTTCCTGGCATGGAGGAAAGAATCAATCGCCATTCTTATCAGCTTGGACCTTGAAGCCTTTTCGCGGGTCCTCATCTTGTCCAGCGCTTCGACCATGTCATCGGGGATCTCGACTATGGTTCGCATTCTTCACGCTTCCTTTCAAGCTAGAAATATATATCACCAGATGATGACTGTCAACGGAAGACGGGCGGGCGTAAGTCGGGAGCCAAGAGGTGTTTTGAGTTTTGAGTTGGGCGGATGGCAGGCGCGGGCAACTGGTTACGGCGCGCCGCCGTTATCGTAGAGAGGGGAGGGCTCCGTCGCCTCCCGCCGCTGTAGGAGGCGTCTCCAGACGCCGAATGCGGCGGTCAAATGCGGCGGTGGCGGCCCGACCGCGTTTAATTCCGCCATCGGGTTCTGGAGAACCCACCCACGGCGAATGACAACGCATTGCGAACACAAAGGCCGGGCGGGGGTGGAACCCCGCCCCTACGGAGGCGCGCCGCTAAAAGAAAAGGCCGGCCTTGCGGCCGGCCCTTTCAAGCGCGATGGCGGGCAAGGCGCTCGCCACGCGGTGTTATTTCCTCAAGCCGGGCTTGCCGGGAAGCGGCCTCGGCGCGAGGCGGGTCACCTTGATTGGGTTCGACCAGACGACGGTGCCGTCGGTCTTCGACGCCTTGATCTTCACGTAATAGACCGGGGCGATGACGCGGTAGTTCACGCTGTAGCTGTGGCCCGGGCCCTGGGCGGCGACGGCCTGGCCGAGCGGCCTGTAGGTGCCGTTGATCGCCGGTGACCAGTAAGCCTGGTAAGAAGCCACGCGCGACTCGTCGCCGGAAGTCCAGGCAACGGTCGTCGGGGTAGCCTCGACGTTCGCGAAGAGCGGCGAAGCCGTCGGGCCGAAGGCGGTGAAGACGCTCGGCAGATAGGTTGATTCGCCGTAGTCGAAGGTCATGGAAACGAGCAGGTACATGTTGTTTCCGGCGGTCGGAAGCGTCGCGGTCACGCCGGCGGCTGAAGCGGTGGTCGCTCCGGCGATGGTGCCGTTCGTGCAGAGCGTCCAGGAGCCGGGCAGAACCGGCGACGGCGGGGCGGCGGCGTTCTGGTAATAGATCTTGTATCCGGTGATGACGGTGGGCGCAGCGCCGTCGGCGGCGGCGTAACCGCCGTTGCCGTTGGCCGGAAGGCCCTGCAGGTTGACGGTGAAAACCGCCGGGCTGACGCCAGCCGCGCTCGTGCGCGTGATGTACTGAATCGTCGGATAAGAAGCGGCGGCCTGCGTCGCGACCTGGTCGAGGTCCCAAGTCTGAGCTGCTGTCCCAACTTTTGAAATGACAGCGTACTTGCCGGTGGTGTCTTCGGCAAGAACGACCATCCGGTCCGTGTTCGCCGGGCATCCATTCGCAAGCTGGGCGGGATAGACACAATCAGCAACGACAGCGTATCCGGCAGCGAAGCACCCGCTCGCCTCCCATAACTCGGCCGTGCTGTCAATGCTGCCACAGCCTGCGCCTGCTGACTTCGCAACCAGAGACGCGCCATTGATCGTGGCGCCGTTTCCGAAGTCCCACATGCGGCAGTAAACATTGGCGGGGGTTGCGCTAAGCCCGGTAAAAGCATCCTGGGCGGTATTAGTGACGGGTTTGTTAGCCGGGCAGGCCGCGCCTGCGGTAACGCAGAGGCCCACCAAGACGAGGGCTGCCATGCATAAAATTAGCATTTTCTTCATGTCGGTATCCTCCATATGCCTAAGCATCAATAATGGGCCGGCGTCCAACTGCCGGAGCCAGCTGGTGCGACTTCAACTGCGTTGCCGGCGGTGATGTTGAAGTTCACCTGGCCGATTCCGCCGCCCGCGTACCGCTGCCAAGCTGTGCCATTGTAGCTGTAAACGGTGACTGTGGAGCCGATGGCAGCATCGATCTCGTTTCGCAGAAGCTGTGCCGTTGTCTCGGTCGTATGGTAGGGAACGGAGACGAAACTGGTCACGCCGGAGGTGAAGGCGAGGGCAAGGCTAGGATTATGTGAGCCGACGACGATCCAGTTTCCAGAAGCTGCTGGCGCAACCTCATAGCCCTGGCCCGGCGTGATCGTGAAGTTCACCTGGCCGATGCCACCGCCAGCGTACCGCTGCCAAGCCGTGCCGTTGTATGCGTACACGGTGGCGGTACTGGCGATGGAGGCGTTGATGTCGTTGCGCAGGCTCGCCGCGTCGGTGTACTGGTTATAGTACGGTATTGAAACGAAGCTTGTGACGCCCGACGCAAGCGGGATGCTGATCTTGAACCCCATGTTGCTGGCGATCGCGGCCGTGCCGATCACGAGGACGGCAACCGCGGCCAGTACGAGCAAAACGTTTCTCTTCATCTGATCCTCCTTCGGTTTTGTCACGAGTCACTAGTCACCGTTCACTAGTCACTTTATACCTGCCGCGTGATGCCCCGCCGCCCTCCTTTCCTTAACTCAAAACTCTCAACTCAAAACCCAAAACCTTCTTTGGTCTCACCCTCTCGGTTCAACCCGATAGTAAATTATACCCGGCTGGTTTGAAGTGTCAATCCATTTGGTGCCTTTGACCTTGTCGGCGAGGGAGCACTGGTCGAACGTCGGGGAGGTACAGCGGTAAACGACGTACTCGCCGTTCTTGTTGCCCTGCCACCTGACCTCGACCGAGTGGTCAACCTTGGAAAGGACGAGGGGGGGTGCCGGAGCGGCGGCGGCCCTGTTTGCGGCCATTTGCGGGGCCCGCGCCGAGTCCAGGCGCAGAACCGCTGGAACGACGAGCACCGCCACGAGGGCCACGGCGGCCAAGCCGCCCCACGCCTCGCGGACCAGGCGCTTTCTTCTTATTTCTCTGGCCTTTACGCCCGAAACGATCCTTTCGGCCATGCCCGCCCTGGGCTGGATTTTCTCTGGAAGTTCGTCAGGCAACCACCCGTTCATGTTACCCCCTACATAAGCCTATACCCAGGACAATGCCGGTTTGTTCAATGGGGGAGGTACGGGCGCCGGGTGCCAGGCGCCAGGGGTCAGGGGTTATGGGCGCGGGGCTAATTATAAATGTTGAATTTTGAATGTTGAGTTGAGGCACGCGGTCACAGATCGAATTTCAAGTTTTAAATTTTGAATGTTGAATTGAGGTAAGCTCTATTCGATAGACGTAGTACCTCCATTCAAAATTAAAAATTTAGAATTCAACATTCAGCGTCTTCCTCCATTCAAAATTAAAGATTTAGAATTCAACATTCGCGTTTCCCTGCGGCCGGGGCAAAAGCGGCGGCAAGCCGCCGCACTCCAAAAAAGGCGGGCGTTGAACCCCGTCCCTACGTGGTTTTTCTGGCGAAAAGGGCGGCCATGTGGTCCATGTACAAAAGCTTCCAGCCCGGCTCGGCGAGAAGCTGAGAGACGATGTAGTCGTCTCGGTTGACGAGGATGAAGTCCGGGTGGCCCTCTTCGAGCCTGGCCCGCCAACCCGCGCCGAGGTCAACGGTTTCTTTCCATGCCATCATGTGGCCCCACGGGAAAAGCAGAACGCCCGTCCTGCCGTCAATGAAGGTCTTGAGGGCTGGATCGGCCCAGACGAGGTAGCCGCCCCAATCGAATTCGTTGAAGACTTTCCCCGAAAGGTTGTGCTCCTTCATATAGTTGACGGCCCCGACGGGATAGTCAACCCTGGGGACCTCGCGAGGCGTGGTTATGGGGTGGGAGAAAATCCATGAGGCCGCAAGCGCCGAAAAGGCGAGAAGCAGGGCGGGCAACAGCGGGAAGAAACGCTTGGAAGCCGCGTCACGCTTGGGTTCGCCGCGCCACCAGCCGAAAGCCTCGTCAAGAGAGCCCGCCAAAAGCGGCATCGCGGGCAGGGTGAATGTCGAGGTCAGCCTGACGCTCTTGATCCCCATCAACAAAAGAACCGACGAGGCGGAGATGCTTGGCCAGTGCATTTTCTTGTGCCAAACGGCCGCCGCCGCCGCGACGAGCGCCACCAAAAGATAAAAGTTCGCGTTGGCCAAGAAAGGGTAGCGCCAGATGGGCCACCATTCCGTTACAAGGTATGACTCGGTGTGGCCAAGGGTCTCGAAGGCCGTCCGCCACACGCCAAGTCCGAAAGGGTTCAGCAGCGTCGCCGCGCAGGCCAATGGGACGGAAGCGGCGTCAGCCCAAGTATCCATCCCAAAGCGCCTGCCGCCAATCCACCAGTTCGCGACGGCCCAGATTCCGAGAACCAGCAATCCAAGGCCGAAGAAGGCATGCACGTTTGCCCATAGCGCGAAAAGGGCGATGATCCAAGGAAGCCTCTTTAGTGGCGCCAGCCTTTCTAGCAGGTAGATTAGGGCCGCCATCCCCAGGAAGGAGAAAGTGTGCGTCCTAAAAAGAAAAAACTTGGCGTTGCAGGCTACGAAAACAGCCGCGACCGTATATCGAACGGCCAGCGGCCGCTTCTTGAGCGCGCCCATGAGAAGAATGACGCAACCGAGGCCGACGGCCGTCCTCAAAGCCATCAGCCCCCAGTACCCTCCAGCTTTGAACGCCAGGGCCATTATCACTTCGGTCAGCCACTGTTGGTTGATCCACACTTTCCCGGAGAAGAGGTAGTTCCAACTGTCAGGGAGCGCCGCGCGCCCGGCTCGGATAATGTCCTCGCCGCCCCTTAGGTGCCAGAACAGGTCCGGATCAACAAGCCGCTGGAGGTTGAGAGCCATGGCGCAAGAGAAGAGGAAGAGCGCCAGAAAAGCGCGCCGCCTCAGCGGGGATGGATTGGCGTAGGGTTCAGCGGCGCCCATTTGGCTCGCCTCCTTTTGGCGGTCCCGCGCTTCCGGCGAGGGCCGCTTCATCGGGCGTCCTGGAATCCGGGGGGATGCTCAGCGCGACGCTACGCGCTTCATCGTTTTTTCCCTGGCTCAGGAGTACCTGGATCAACATGCGGTAGGCCGGATAAAACCCTTCCCTCCTGCCGATCATGTCCTTGAGGACAAGCTCGGCTTGGGGCCATTGGCCTCCATCGGCGTACAGGCCGGCCAGGTTGAGCCTCGGCAAAAGCTCTTGGGGGTTCATCTTGATGGACAGCAGGTAAGCGCGCTCGGCATCGGCAGGGCGGCCCTGCTTTTGAAGCACGACGCCAAGGTCGTTTTGAATCTGAGCATCGCCGGGCTTGATTCGCGCCGCTTCTTGCAGGTGTCCAAAAGCTTCATCGAGTTTGCCAAAATCCGTCTCGACCCGTCCGGCGTCGCGCAGCGCCTCGAAAAACTTCGGGTTATCGCGAAGAAGGCCCAGAGCTTCGGAAAGCGCTTTCTGGCGCTGAATCCGGTCAGATGGAAGGGGCTCGAACGGGTCATAGGCGTCCAGCCCGTGCTTTTCGATGAACGTGGCGAGCGGCGGCGTTTGCTTGACGAAGATGGCGTAGTCCTGCCCCGCTCCGGCCAGTATCCATCCGGGCTGAAGAGGCCTCGGCGCCGGGGAAGCAGGATAGCGCGGCGATATCAGCAGGACATCGCAATCGAACCTCTCTTCGTCGGCGAATGGCGGCGTCAGTTCTCCCGGATGTTCCATCCAAAAGCGCATGGCGTCACGGAAACCGGCTCGCGGCTCAATTCGAGGTTCGTCCGAAGATGAGAGCAGGAATGCCGACCGGCCGCTCCACGCGGGTTCGGCGAGCAGTTTCCACTTTCCACGTGGCAGTTGGCCGAGCGCGCGCTCGGCTCCTCTCGGCATTGCCGGGCAGGGAATGAACAGGCGCAAGGCCAGCGCGACCGGAAAGAGAAGCAGTAGAAAGCGCCTGAGCCCGCTGGAACCGACACGGCAACGAGCCGAATGGATGGGGGCGAGCGCGGCAATGGGCCTGAGCAATATGGAGGCGAAAGAGCAGGCGCCGCCAGCGATCAACCTAGATGAATTTTCCCAGTCGGCCACGAAGGCTATGGCCACCGTCCAGAGCACCAGCGGCAGAACGGAAAGCGGGGCGACTAGGGAATTGTATGATGGGTCGCCGATGAGCATCAAAGGAATCGCGGCGAAAGCCCGGCCGCTGATGATTCCCGCCGCGCCCCAAGGGCTGACAACGGCGCAAACAAAAACTGTCACCGCTTCACGCCCGCGTCCCTCCTCCAATCGCCAAATCAGCGCGGCCAAGGCCGCGAAAAGGTACAACGGCGAAAAGGGAGGCAGCAGAAAGGCAACGCAACAGGCTGCCCACGTAGGCAGCGTGGCCATGAATATCAACGCCGGCAACATTATCGCGTCCGGCCCGGCCGGCATAAGCGCGCAGGCGGCTACAAAAAGCGCGCCTCCCGTGAGCGACATGGCCCATTCCTGTCCTGAAACCCTTTTCCACGAAAACCACATGAGCAGCGCGACGATGGCTTTAGCGGCGACGATGCCGTAAAGTCCCATCCACTGGAAAAGCCATTGCCATGCTATAAATCCGAAGGCGCCTGGAGCTATCGGCTTAAAGGGCGCGGAGAGCGCTTCCCAGAGCGCCGGTTCTTGCCCCACGGCCACGGAAACGCCAATGCCCGCCGCCAGCGATATGTAGGGGGTCCACTTCTCGAAAAAGGTCCTCTTCTCTGATGGTGTGCTGTTTGCCGGCGCGGCTGTTACCTCATTCATCGCGGCCATTCGGCGGCCTCCACGAAGTCGCCATTGTACGCCATCCTTGGCCAGGCTGGAAATTATACAGAGCGCCGGAAGTAAGGCGCTCTGTGTAGCTCTCTGCGGGGGATGTTGGTATAATTCCGCTTGCAGGAGGCCGCGATGGGTCTTTTTGACGACGACGAGCCTGGGGAAAAATTCCAGCGGGAAAAGGGGGAGTACTGCGAAATCTGCGAGCGGTCGGAAAAGTGGATTGAGCTCTCAAAATGCCCGATGTGCCACAAGTACGTCTGCGACCGCTGCAAGTACAACATGGGCGGGAAGGTCTTCTGCAGCGAGAACTGCGCGAATGAGTTCTATTGGGGAGAAGAAGATGGCCAGGAAGAGTAGCGCAAAAGCGAGGCGAGGCGCGGCGGGCCGCGAGCCGGAGCACCTCCACGGCGACGAGAACCCTTTCGATCTGGGATTGACGCAACGTCCGAGGCGCCTTCGCTCCAGCGAGCTTATTCGCGGCATGGTTCGCGAGACGGCGCTGGACCCGAAAAAGTTCATCTATCCGATGTTCCTCTGTGAAGGGAAGAGGGTCAAGGAGGAGGTTCCCTCGATGCCGGGGATCTTCCGCCAATCGGTTGATCTCGCTCTTCGCGAGATGGGCGAAGCGGCGAAGCTCGGCATTCCGGCGGTGCTGTTGTTCGGGATACCGGACCACAAGGACGCGATGGGGACAGGCGCTTTCGCCGGGGACGGAATCGTCCAGAAGGGGATTCGCGCCGCGAAGAAGGAATTCGGCGCGGACCTTCTTGTCGTGACCGACGTCTGCCTCTGCGAGTACACCGACCACGGCCACTGCGCGCCGGTGAGCAGGGACGGCGTCGTATTGAACGACGAGGGAGTCGCCATCCATTGCGCGACGGCCCTTTCGCACGCCGAAGCCGGCGCCGATATGGTGGCGCCCTCGGACATGATGGACGGCCGCGTCGGGGCTATCCGCGAGGTGCTCGACGACGCTGGCTTCGAGAACGTCCCGATAATGGCCTATTCGGCGAAGTACGCATCGGCTTACTATGGCCCGTTCAGGGAAGCCGCGGACAGCGCTCCGCAATTCGGCGACCGCAAGAGCTACCAGATGGACCCGGCCAACTCCGACGAGGCTTTGCGCGAGGTGCTCCTGGACATCGAGGAGGGCGCGGACATAGTCATGGTGAAGCCGGCGCTCGCCTACCTCGACGTTTTGAAAAGGGTGAAGGAGATGTCCACGGTCCCCGTCGCCGCCTACAACGTCAGCGGGGAGTACGCGATGATTAAGGCCGCGGCCAAACTCGGCTGGGTTGACCACGACAGGATAATCCTCGAAACGCTCACCTCGATCGCCCGCGCCGGCGCCGACATCATCATCACCTACCACGCCAAGGAAGCGGCGCGATTGCTGGGAAGATAATGCCACCACGGAGACGCAGAGGCACAGAGGGGTATTTTAGGGGTGATGCGTGACTTGCGCACATTGTCATTTTGATTTTTCGTCCTTAACTATCAGTGGTCTTTCTCCGTGTCTCCGTGCCTCTGTGGTGAATATCTTTTAAGGAGCAACGATGGCGGCGATTGAATCGTTCTACGAAAAGGTCCGGTTGATTCACGACCTTACCGAAGTCCAGCAGAACGTTGATTGGGACATGCAGGTCATGATGCCCCACAAAGGCGCGATGCAGCGGGCCAACCAGGCCGCCGCTCTCGCCGGGCAGGTTCACCTTCTTGCGACCGACCCGGCTCTGGGGGATGCGATCGCCGCGATGGAGGGGGAGACCTCTCTCGACGAGGCCGAGCGGGCGGACGTTCGTGAGGCGCGTAGGTTCTACGACCGCGAGGCCAAACTGCCCGCGAGGCTCGTGACCGAGCGGGCGCAGGCGGTCGCTCTGGCCCAGGGCGCTTGGGAGGAGGCGCGCCCCAAAAACGATTTCGGCTCCTTCGTGCCGTACCTTGAGAAGGTGGTCGCGCTGACGCGCGAGATGGCCGCCCTTCTCAAGAAGACGTGCGCTTATGACGCGCTGTTGGATGAATACGAGCCGGGGATGACCGAAGCGGAGCTCCGCCGGATATTCGCCGACCTCAAGGGCCGCCTTCTTCCGCTTCTCGATGCCGTGAAGGGCGCGCCCAAGCGTCCGGATGCTTCTATACTCCACGGCCACTTTCCGAGAGAGCGGCAGCGTGCTTTCTGCCTCAAGGTGATAGCCGAGATGGGGTTCGATCTCGATGCGGGGCGGCTGGACGAGTCGGCCCATCCCTTCACCAACGGAACTTTCCAGGACGTCCGGCTGACGACGCGGTACATCGAGGACTTTCTTCCAGCCGCGCTTTTCGGCGCGATGCACGAGGCCGGGCACGGCATCTACGAGCAGGGTCTTGACGCCGGGAAGTACCGCGACCCAGCCGGCCAGGCCTGCTCTCTGGGCATTCACGAGTCGCAGTCACGCTTCTGGGAGAACGTCATCGGCCGCTCCCGTCCGTTCTGGGAATGCCACTTCAAGCCTTTGAAGGAGGCCTTTCCCGAAGCGCTCGGCGGCGCGACGGCTGAATCATTCTACGGGGCGGTCAACAACGTCGCTCCCAGCCTGATCCGCGTGGAGGCCGACGAGGCCACCTACAACCTGCACATCCTCGTGAGGTTTGACATCGAGAGCGGCCTGTTGGCCGGAGATGTCCAGCCGAAGGAGCTACCTGGATTGTGGAACGCCAAGATGAAGGAGTACCTCGGGATCACGCCGCCAAGCGACCGTGACGGAGTCCTTCAGGACATTCACTGGTCTGCCGGGCTGATCGGCTACTTCCCGACCTACGCCCTGGGAAACCTCTACGCCGCTCAATTCCGCGAGGCGATGGCCAGGGAAATTCCCGACCTCGCGGCGCGCCTGGCCAACGGAGACCTGATGGCCGTCAAGCGGTGGCTCAATGAGAAAATTCACCGCCACGGGCGGCGCTGGCTCGCCGGCGAGCTTTGCCAGAAGGTAACCGGCAAGCCGCTCGGCGCCGGGCCGTTCATCTCGTACCTGAAGGACAAATACGCGGGGATATACGGGATATAGTTATCAGTGCATGAGTTGATGAGTTTATGGGTTGATAAGGGCGAGAATCGCCGCGCAGGCTCGGAGTGAATTGTAAATGTTAAATTTTGAATGTTGAATTGAGGTGAGCTCTATTCGATAGACGTAGTACCTCCATTCAAAATTAAAAATTTAGAATTCAACATTCAGCGTCTACCTCCATTCAAAATTAGGAATTGAGAATTCAAAATTGCGGTTCCCATAAACCTATCCGCTTATCAACTGCCACCAAACGCTACAGCAACGCCTCCATGGCCGTCGCCTCGCCGTTTTTCACAGCGCTCAGCCGCGCCTCGATGAATGGCAGGACGCGGCTTGCGTAGAAGAGAGCGGCCTGGACCTTGTTATGGTAGAAGCGTGCCTCATCATTATCACCGATGAAGGCCTTCGCCGCTTCGCCGTCCGATGCCACCCCTTTCTCCTTCATTAATAATGACAGCTTGTCGCTCGCGACGGCGGCCTGGCGAAGAAGCAGCTCGCCACCAATCAAGTCGCCGAAGCTTTCGAGAATCGGGACGGCGTTCAGAAGGCTCATCAGCGCGGCGTCGTCGCGCCCGGCGACGGTTTCAAGAGTGAGCGCGAGGCTTCGGACCGCCGCGCCAAGGCTCCCCGCCGCTTTGGCGAACTGAGCCCGCGCCCCCAGCTCCTTCGCGGTCTTTTCGGCGTCGCCCAGCGCACGGCGCACGATCTCGCCAGACTGCATCTTGAATTTCCTGCCGACGAGGTCGAGCGCCTGTATGGCGTTCGTGCCCTCGTAGATCGAGGCGATCTTCACGTCCCGCAGGTACTGCTCCGCCGGGAATTCCGCGGTGTAGCCGTAGCCGCCGAAGCACTGCATCGCCTGGCTCGCCACCTCGAAGCCGCGGTCCGAGCACCACGCCTTGCAGACCGGCGTCAGCAGCTCGACGAAGCCCTGGTGGTGGTCGTGTTCCTTCTCCTTCGTGATTGCGGCCATGTCTAGGTGCCATCCGGTGTACGAGACGAGCGCCCTCATTGCCTGGACCATGGCCGACTGCCAGAGGAGCGAGCGGCGCACGTCCGGGTGCTCGATGATCGGCACCTGCGGGGCGGAGGGTGTGCGGTCCGCGTGGCTCCTGCCCTGCAGCCGTTCCCTCGAATAGGCGAGCGCCGCCTGGTGCGCGGCCGAGGCGATGGCCATGCCCTGAACTCCCACTTCGTACCGGGCGGTGTTCATCATCTGGAACATCAGAAGCAGGCCGAGCCTCTCCTTGCCGAGAAGGAAGCCCTGGCAGCCGCCGTTGGCGCCGAAGACGAGGCTGCACGTTGGCGAGCCGTGGATTCCCA
>DAHXMK010000311.1 GCA_027365515.1 Candidatus Aminicenantota bacterium | reverse complement strand
GGGACGCTGTTTCTGGACGAAGTCACGGAGCTTGCCCCCCACTTCCAGGCGAAGCTGTGGAGGGTCATGCCGGAACTGGAATACGTCAGGGTGGGCGACACGGAGGTCAAGCCCCTTGACGTCCGCCTCATCTATGCCACGCAAAAGGACCTTTTGCAGGAAATCGCCCAGGGGAGGATCAGGGAGGATTTCTATTACAGGATCAACGTATTCGAGCTTCGCATTCCGCCGTTGAGGGAGAGGCCCGACGACGTTCCCGTGCTGGCGACCTACTTCCTGCGCCATTTCTGCCGCGAGATGGGCAAGCCCTTTGAAAGGATCGAGCCCGAAGCCGCCAGGGTAATGGCCGGCTACGGGTGGCCCGGCAACGTCAGGGAGCTTCAGAACCGCCTGCGGGTTGCCGCGCTGTATCTGAAATCGCCCGTTTTCGGGCTGCAGGACCTGCCGTCAGGGCTTCGTGACGGCGGGACGAGACAAGGGGGCTTCGCCCGTGCTAAAATGGACTTCGAGCGGGCCTACCTGCTCTCTCTGCTGGGCAAGCACCGCGGCAACGTCTACCGGGCTTCGAGGGAATCAGGCAAGCAGAGAATGGACCTCTACCGAATGATCAAGCGATGCGGGCTGACGCTCGATCAGTTTCGCGAGCCGCCCGAGTGAAAACGGGGGGAAAGAATAGGATGGATGCACGATGACCCGTTTTCCTAGCAGGCTGTTGAAAAATCCCGTGGGTCGCGTTGCCAGCGCCACGGCTCCGGATGCAAGGCGCCGCGACGCCGACGATGTCTCTGCACATCGTCCAGGAGCGGCAACACAGCAGGCGGGGCCGTGCCGCGGCAACCCTTCGGGCGCAAGGGATTGGGGGCCATCTGCGTTGTTCCGGCTCCTAGAAAGGGCAACCACCCTGTCGTCGCCGCCGCGCCTAGCTTCTGGCCCCCAAGCCTCTTGCGCGCGGCCCATGCGATTTTCTCAACGGCCTGCTAGGTTTCACTTCATCGGCTTTGGAGTTCTCTTCGCCGCGGCCATATTTCACGCGACGCTGTCGCCCCGCTCGACGCTGTGGGGCCCCGTTCTCGTCCACGGCGACAGGAAGGGCAACCTGGTGGCGGTCACATTCGACGACGGCCCCAACGAGCCTTACACTTCGCAGATTCTCGACATCCTGAAGAAGAGGGGAGTCAAGGCGACCTTCTTCGTGATAGGCGCCAACGCTTGGACCTACCCCAACGACGTTCGCAGGATCGTCGCCGAGGGCCACGAGATCGGCAACCACACCTTCTCGCATCCTTACATGATCAAGGAGAGCGGCGTGACGATGCTCTCCCAGATCGAAGAGGGAAACCGGGCCATCGAGGAGATCGCCGGCGTCGCTCCGCACTGGTTCCGCCCGCCGCACGGCTTCCGCGACCCGCGCCTTTTCCCTAAGACCAAGCGGCTGGGCTTGAACGTCGTGGAATGGTCCAACATGCCGAGGGACTGGACGCGGCCGGGAACCGACGTGATAGTCAAGCGTACCCTAAAAGAGTTGAAGCCCGGCGATATCATCCTTCTTCACGACGGGGCCAACACGTTCCACGGCGGGGACAGAAGCCAGACCGTCGCGGCGCTTCCGCGCATTCTAGACGCGATCGAGGCGCGCGGCCTCAAGCCGGTGACGCTGACCCAGCTCGTTGAC
>DAHXMK010000305.1 GCA_027365515.1 Candidatus Aminicenantota bacterium | reverse complement strand
TGGCCTGTATGCCGTCAAGCTCGGGCATCTCTATGTCGAGCACGATCAGGTCCGGCATTTCGGTCTGAGCCACCTTGAGCGCTTCGAGGCCCGTCGAGGCGGTGAGCAGATGGCAGTCGGCACGGCGCAAAAAGGCCCTCTCCAGGTCCAAAAACGACTTCATATCGTCAACGATAAGGAGCTTCATCCCTCTTCCTCCTCGGCTCTAGTTTAGTCTCGAAAGCACCAATGTCAAGCGGCCGCTTGCCTCGAGCGCCCGCCGCCTCCCACCATCCTGTTGAGGAAGAAAGAGACGATGGATATCAGCAACGAAGCGAGGAATGCCGCGCCGAAGCCGGCGAGATGAAAACCGGGGACGGCCCAGGCCGCGAGCATCAGAAGCAGTGCGTTAATGACGAGGATGAAGAGGCCCAGCGTCAAAAGGACGAGGGGCAATGTGAAGAAAATCAACAGCGGCCTGAGCACGGCGTTGGCCAGGCCGACGACCAGCGCGGCCAGGAACAATGCCATCAAGCCGTCGAACGTTATGCCTGGAACCATCAGGCTTACAAGCCCCATCGAAGCCATCATCACGAAAAGGCGAAGGAGGAATTTCATTGGGCCGACCCGAATCTGATTTTGGCAAATCCGCACTTGGATACGGAGCGCGTGTCGTCAGAATCGGTCTGGATGCAGATCGCCCCCGGCTTCGGC
This sequence comes from Candidatus Aminicenantota bacterium, assembly GCA_027365515.1. Classification (GTDB taxonomy): domain Bacteria; phylum Acidobacteriota; class UBA4820; order UBA4820; family DSQY01; genus JAEMPZ01. Next base: position 4,031 of record DAHXMK010000305.1, on the reverse strand, counting down.
GCTTCACTTCCTCCGAACGCGAAGACGAAATCCTTGTTCACGTCCCGCCGCTCCGAAAACCACTGGCCTTTCGGGTCGCTCTCGTTTCTCAGGACGAAGACTCTGGTGTTGTCGTTCTTGGGCGAGTGGTAAAAAGTCCCCTTGGGCGGCGCCGTTTCCCAAGTGTAGCCGACGATCCTCGGGTCGAGCTTCGAGAAGAAACCACTCCCGGGAAAAAATACGTACACCTGCGCCGCTTCGTCATCCTTGTTCTTTATTCTGCCGTCGCCGCCCGGAGGAAGTTCGTCCACCTTCCACTCCCACTCCAGGTACGGCGACCTGCTGAGGTCATCGTCAATCTGGCGGACGAAGGCCCAGGAGGAATCGTTCGAAGTCAGTTCAAGGTATGGCCCGATGGCTCCGCTCAAGAAATCAAGCGACACGGTCCCCTTCCATTTCTTGATTTTCCACAGGTCGTAGAAGTTGGAGGGCGAACTGAAATCCTCGACCGGAAAGCCAGAGGCTACAACGGCGAAATATCCGGCGGAAGCGAAAATCCCTATGGCGAGCGCGGCCACGAAGGCGGCGCGAAATCTACGCCCCATTGTTTTATTTTACATCACTTCGCGGCCTCAGGCAACGCCAAGGCCTCCTTGGCCATTGCATTCCGGGCGGGGCGTTATGCGCGCGAAACCGCGTCACTTCGAGGAATTCTTTAGCTCCGCCGCGAATTTCTGGCGGAACTTCGCGAGCTTCGGCGCGATGACCAGTTGGCAGTAAGGCTCGGAGCCATGAAGGGCGTAGTAGTCCCTATGATAATCCTCGGCCTTGTAGAAAGCGGTGAAGGGCACTAGCTGGGTAACGACCGGGTTCGGGTAAAGTTTTTCCGCAACCACTTCCTTCATCACTTCCAGCGCGACCCGTTTCTGGGCCTCGTTGCGGTAGAAGATCACCGATCTGTATTGGCTCCCCACGTCGGGCCCCTGCCTGTTCAGCGTCGTCGGGTCGTGAACCGAGAAGAAAACTTCGAGAATTTCCCTGAGTGATATTACCTTGGGATCGAATACCACCTGGACGACCTCGGCATGGCCGGTCTCGCCGGTGCAGACTTCGCGGTACGACGGATTCGCTACGTTTCCTCCGGAATAGCCAGGCTCAACGGATACTACGCCTTTAAGCTCCCTGTAAACGGCCTCAACGCACCAGAAGCAGCCGCCTCCTAGGGTCACGGTTTCCATTTTGTCCACGCTTTCTTTGAGCGCCGGAACAGCCTTCTGCGCGGCAGGCTCGGTAAAGGCCAGAAAGAGGCCCGGCGCAAGAACCATTAGCCAGACGAAAACCTTTCTCATCAAACCGCCTCAGTCTGTTGAACAGAGCTTGGCAGTTATTTATTCGCCACGATTGCTTTGTGGCCGTATCTATACGAGCCAAAATTCCTTGCCACCGTCATGGTCCCATTTGCAATACTGGTCATTTGTGACTATATTTAGCACGTGGCGAGTACTCTCAATCGCCCATGAGGTGCCATGCCTTTCACTCCTCTTCTCGTGAGGTCCGGATACACGTTCTACTCCGGCACGTTGCACGCCGAGAAGATACCGCTGGCCGCCGCCAGCCTCGGCTACAACGCGGCGGCCATTTGCGACAGGGATGGCCTGTACGCGGCGGTTCGCTTCTACAAGGCGGCGCGCGCGGCGGGCGTACGGCCGGTGATAGGCGCCGAGATCACCGATCCGCGCGAGGCCGTGGCGCGGGCCGGAGCGCCGGGGCGAAGCGCCTCCTCGCTTTTCGCTTTCGCGCGCGACTTCAGCGGCTACTCCCGCCTTTGCGCGCTCGTGACAAGGCGGAGGCTAGACCCCGCCATATTCAAACTGGCGGAGGAGAGCGCGCTGGCCACGCAAGGTGGCCACGTCGCGGTCGTGGCTTCCGGCGCCGCTTTGCTGTACGAGTTGAAGAAGGCCGGCGCGGAAAAGGGCAGTCTCTTCGCAGGACTCTCCGGCTCCAAATCCGACGGGGAAGCGAGGACGAGAGCGGCGGCGGATTGGCTGGGGCTGCCGCTCGCCGCAATTCCTCCGGCGTTTTTCGCCGACCCGTCGGGCTTCGCCGTCCACCGTCTTCTGAGGGCGGCGAAACACTTGAGGCCCGAAGCGTCCGCGCTGGATTACCTTCTGCCTCCAAATGAAGCGCTGGCGCGCTTTGTCAAAGACCGCCCTGCGCTGGAGAACGCCGGCGCGATAGCGTCGTCGTGCGACGTTGCGCTTCCACTGGGCGACTGGCTCCTGCCGAAGCCGCCGCTCAAGGACGGCGAAACGCCTGACGCGCGCCTGCGCGCTTTGGCTTACGCCGGCCTCGCCAGGCGCGTGCGCAACGTGACGGTGGAATACCTGAGAAGGCTCGAGTCGGAGCTTCGCGTCATAGCAAGGATGGGGTTCTCCGGCTATTTTCTGGTCGTGGAGGAGATCGCCAGCTTCGCGCGCCTCCAGGGCATACCCAACATCGGCCGGGGGTCCGGCGCGTCGAGCCTGGTCTCCTACTGCCTCTTCCTCACGCACGTTGACCCCGTGGCCGAAGGGCTCTACTTCGAGCGGTTTCTCAACCCGGAGAGGAAGAATCCTCCCGACATTGACCTCGACTTTTCCTGGAGGGAGCGCGAAACGGTGATCCGCCACGTCTACGATGCCTACGGCGAGGAAAACGTCTGCATGATCGGGACGCACAACTCGTTTTCAATGCGTTCCGGCTTCCGCGAGGCGGGCAAGGCGTTATCGGTCCCCGAGGAGGAGATGTGCGCGATAGCCCGCGCGGTCCCCCACTCCTCGTGGGAAAAATTCGACGCCGCCGTCAAGGCGCGGCCGGAGAGCAGAAAAGCAAAACTCGAAAGGGACGAGATATGGCGGGGCCTTCTGAAAGCGGCCTCGTGGGTTGACGGCCTGCCGCGCCACCTCTCGGTCCACTGCGGCGGCGTCGTGGTCTCGCCCGTTCCGCTGACAGAAAGGCTGAGCTTGGAGCGTTCGGCTCGCGGCGTGGCGATCACGCAGGCGGACATGTTCGACGTCGAAAATATGGGGCTCATCAAAATTGACCTCCTGGGTAACCGCTCGCTCGGCGTCCTCGTTGACACCGTCTCCGCGGTGAAGGAGAACACCGGCTCGCCACCGCCAGTCTTCCCTCCGGAGCGAATCCACGGCGACCTAAAGACGAACCTCCTCATCTCCCAGGGAAGGACGATGGGCTGCTTCTACGTCGAGTCGCCGGGTATGCGCCTCCTGCTGAAAAGGCTTCAAACGAGGACTTTCCGCGACTTGACGGCCGTCTCGTCCATCATCAGGCCCGGCGTCTCCGAGTCCGGCATGATGGAGGCATACGTGAAGAGGGCGCTCAAGGAGGAGCCTCCTTCCTACCTTCACCCGGGCCTCGAACCGATACTCGAAGAGACGTTCGGGGTCATGGTCTACCAGGAGGACGTGATCCGCGTGGCCCACGAGTTCGTCGGCCTCAGCCTCGGGGAGGCCGACCTTCTGAGGCGCGCGATGAGCGGCAAATACAGAAGCCGCTCGGAGATGGATTCGCTCTCCGGCGCGTTCTTCGAGAAGGGCACCGCCAAAGGGCTTAGCAGGGCGCTCCTCGAAGCGCTTTGGAAGCAGATAAGCTCCTTCGCCGGCTACGCCTTCTGCAAGGCCCACTCGGCCTCGTTCGCCCAGCTTTCATACCAAGTGGCCTACCTGAAGGCGCACCACCCCGCGGAATTCTTCGCCTCCCTCATCAATAACCAGGGCGGGTTTTACGGCACGGCGGCCTACGTCGAGGAGGCCCGCCGGTGGAAGATTGATTTGCTTCCGCTGGACGCGAACTTGTCCGGGGACGATTTCCACGGCCGGGGCGGCCGCGTCAGGTGCGGCTTCTTCACGCTTCGCGGGGTGAGGCGCTCCGCCATCGAGTGCCTCTACGAGGAGCGGGGCGAGGGGCCGTTGGAATCGCTCGGCGGCGTGATGGCGAGGCTTCACGGCCGCGTGACAACGGCCGAGGCGGAGGTGCTCGTCCGCGCCGGCGCT
>DAHXMK010000297.1 GCA_027365515.1 Candidatus Aminicenantota bacterium | reverse complement strand
GGTCCCGAGGAGCATCATTCTGTCCTCGGGATTCGTTTTAGCTTGTGGAAGCGAGTGTTACGGGCCGGAACTGGCAAATCCCACATCCGACCCGAGCGCCGCCGCCTTAAAGTATTCCATGATCTGCGCCAGCGCCTCGTCAATGCCAAAAAGGTCATTCTGGAAAAAGAGGTACTTTTCGGTCCCCAGGACGGGGTCGGTCTCGACCCCGTGAGAGCGAACCATCTCATATATGCGCGCATGCGCGAGTTGGGAGGCTGCGGGATTAGCGCGGACAATCGAGAGATAATCGCGGAGTGTCCCTTGCCATTCCTCGGATTTGTATCGCGCGACGTGAGCATCAAGTTTTTCAAAAACGTCGCCCATAGGATTGCTCCTTCGTTCCTGCAAGGCTGTGCGTGTCCATCTTCCCTTCTGTTCAGCTGCAAATGTTCCTTAAGAAGACGTTACTCCTACTCACCTGGCGAGCGTGGGATTTGCCAGTTCCGGCCCGTAACACTCGCTTCCACAAGCTAAAACGAATCCCGAGGACAGAATGATGCTCCTCGGGACCAACGCTGTTTCCCGGCGCCGTCAAGTGCTCTAACCTAGCCGTCCATGGCGGCGCGCTCTAATGGAAACTCAAAGCTTGTATTATGATTGAGCTGGACCACATGCGGATCTGGCGGTCTCTCGACTAGAAGCAATGCCTCCATTAGAGTTCGCCGTACTCCAACCACCATTATTCTATACCTTATGATGAGACGCTGTCAATAGCTAGCTCGTCAAAACCGACAGATTTTCTAAAGTCTAATCATTCTCTAACTATCGTTTCCAATCCGTTAAATCGAAAATGAGAAACGCCCACTTGTCCGAAACGACAAGGGGGCGTCTTCTTCTTTCCGCAGCTCTGCGGAATACTACTTGATCTCCACAGACGCGCCAACCTCTTCCAGCTTCTTCTTGGCTTCGTTCGCCTCGTCCTTGCTCACGCCCTTTTTCACTGTCGCGGGAGCGGATTCGACGAGCTCCTTGGCCTCTTTCAGTCCCAAGGTGCCGCCAGTCAACTCGCGGACGACCTTGATAACCGGGATCTTTTGCGATCCGGCGTCCTTGAGGATGATGTCGAACTCTGTCTTCTCTTCAGCCGCGGGGGCGGCGGCCCCGCCGGCGGCTGCTCCTGCTGGAACTGCGCCGGCTGCCGCCACGGCGACAGGGGCCGCGGCGCTGACGCCGAGTTTCTCTTCAAGCAGTTTGACGAGCTCAGAGGCCTCAATCAGAGTCAGCCCCTGAATTTGCTCGGCAATTGTGTTCAGTTTGTCGGAAGCCATTCGAATACTCCTTCTCTATTATCCTTCAGATGATTGTTCGCTATTCTTCAAAACCAGCACTGGATCTTTATTCTTCCAAAGCACGGGATTTTCTGCCCAGGTGCGTACAACTCTCTTTATCCTCCCGCGGGCGCCGGTTGTTCGGCGGGAGGATTACTCTTGAGCTGGTCTACTCGCGCCTGGAGCACGTACAGGATCTGGCGAATGCCCGCTGCCACGACTCCGGCGGCTTGGCCGCCTGGCGCGTTGATTGTTCCGAGCAAGCGCCCCAAGATCTGCTCGCGGGTGGGCAGCGTCGCGAGCGCGTTCGCTTCCGTCCCACGGAGGATGCGCCCGCCCATGATGGCCCCTTTGATCTTGACATCCTTATCCTTTAGGAAATCGTTCAGGGCCTTGGCGGTGCCAGAGATGTCGGTGTTGCAGAACGCAATCGCCGTCGGTCCGGCGAGGAGATCCTCCGGGACGGGCAGACCGGCGCGCTGCAGCGCGAGTGCGACGAGGGTATTCTTGGCGACGTGCAGCCCGCTATGCATCGGACGAAGCTGATTCCGCAGTCCGGCGATTTGCGTGGTCGGCAACCCGCGATAGTCGGTCAGGATCAAGGCCTGCGCCTTGCCGAATTCGTCTGCCAACTCGGCTATTAGCTTTTCTTTTTCTTCACGTGTGATCGGCAACTGAAATCACCCCCTTGATAAAAAAGTCTTTGTGCCATGCCGACACAAAGACTCGCGATTGCGATCCATCTTTGCCTCGGCAGGCAAGAGCATTAAGCGTCGGAGCGACGTCCCCGTCACTCCGCGACGCACCTGCGGTCATCGGCGATATTCTATTTCGATTGTTCACGCGGGCGCCGACTGATGGGCGCTCGCTCACCCCATCGCTCGGCCGTTAAGCGGCGGTGTGTAGGTTAACAGCTTCGTTCACGTCGAGCTTGACGCCCGGTCCCATCGTGCTTGTCAGAACGGCCTTTTTGATATATTGGCCTTTCGCAGCAGCTGGCTTGGCGCGCACAATCGCGTCGAGCATTGCTGCCAGGTTGTCATAGAGCTGTTCTTCAGTAAAATCCTTTTTCCCGACAATGGTGTGAATGTTTCCTGTCTTGTCCGTGCGAAACTCGACTCGGCCCAGCCGCAGCTCTTTGATCAAGCGCGGGAGTTGTTCCGGCGGAACAATGGTGCCCGCCTTCGGGCTGGGCATCAAGCCACGCGTGCCCAAAATCTTGCCCAGGCGCCCTACCTTGCTCATCATCTGCGGTACGGCAATCGCCACATCGAAATCCAAAAAGCCGCCTTCGATCTGCTTGATCAAATCATCGGCGCCCACCATATCCGCCGCCGCCTCCCGGGCGAGTCGCTCGCCTTCGCCTTCGGCAAAAACGAGAATGCGGACCTTTCTACCTGTGCCGTGCGGCAAGAGCGTCACGCCGCGAACCATCTGGTCCGCCTGCTTGACGTCCACTCCCAATTTCAAATGCAGTTCAACCGTTCCATCAAACTTGGCATAAGCGGTCTTTTTGACAAGCGAAACAGCCTCTTTGGCCGGGTACTCTTTTTTCTCGTCGATCTGCTTGACCGCTTCTATGTACTTTTTGCCGTGCTTGGCCATCTCATAACTCCCTGTGGTGTTGACGCGCGAGGTCGCGCTCCCACTTGGCTTTGAAGAGTCTACTCTTTGACTTCTATTCCCATGCTGCGTGCGGTGCCTTCAATCATCCTCATGGCGCCTTCGACATCCACCGCATTCAGGTCTTTCATCTTCATCTCGGCGATCTCGCGCACCTGCTTGCGCGTGACCGAGCCCACCTTGTTCCGGTTTGGTACGCCCGAAGCCTTTTCAACGCCGGCCGCTTTTTTCAAAAGGACTGGCGCCGGAGGTGTCTTTAAGATGAACGTAAACGAGCGGTCCTGAAAGATCGTTATCTCGACCGGCACAATCGTGCCCGCCATGCTCGCCGTCTTGGCATTGTATTCTTTACAAAACTGCATGATGTTGATGCCGTGTGGGCCGAGCGCCGTACCAACCGGCGGGGCCGGGGTCGCCTTGCCGGCCGGCACTTGCAGTTTCACAATTGCCTTTGCTTTCTTTGCCACTCTTCCTCCGCTACTGGCCTAGACTTTCTCTACCTGGAGCAGATCCAATTCGACCGGTGTCTCGCGTCCAAAGAACGACACCATGACCCGGACCTTTCCTTTTTCCATGTTTACTTCGTCCACCGTGCCGCGAAAGTCGGCAAAGGGACCATCGATGATGTGGACCACCTGTCCCGGTTTGTAGGTCACCCGGACTTTGGGCTGCTCGGTCTCCATCCGCTTTAAGATCTTGGCGACCTCATCCTCACGCAGCGGCGTCGGCTTGTCGCCCGAACTGACGAATCCTGTCACACCCGGCGTATTCCGGACGACGTACCAGGACTCTTCTGTCATGATCATCTCGACCAGAATGTATCCCGGAAAGACACGTCGCTGGATGACCTTCCGCTGTCCCTCCCGCACGTCGATTTCTTCTTCAGTGGGAACGATCACACGAAAGATCAGCTCCTGCATTCCCATCGTGTTGATGCGCTGCTCGAGGCTCTTTTTGACCTTGTTCTCATACCCCGAGTAGCAGTGAACGACGTACCAAGCCGGCTTGGGCGCTTGCTTGGCAGCTTCTGTCTCGGGCGCGGTCTCAGCCGGAACTGGAGACTCGGCCTGAGCGTCTGTGTCCTCAGGCGCGGGTTGCTCAGAGGCTTCAGGTGCTAGTTCAGCTCCGGTCTCCTCTGGTTCCTCCGCCCGTAGCGAACTCTCCGCCTCGCGTGGAGGGACCGTTTCCGAGACCTCACCAGCGATCTCCGCATTCTCGAGCGCCGGTTCCTCGGGAGTCTGCGCGGTCTCTGCCTGGGGCTCACCCGCGCGTGCAGTCTCTGGCTCTGCGGGCGCCTGATCCGCTTTCTCCTGAGAATAAGTTACACTATTCGTTTGAGGGTCCTGACGTTCTTCGTCCACCTTTACCTTTTCCAATCATCAATGAGGGCCGAGAAGGAATCTCAACAAAAGGGTAAAGATATAGTCAAAAGCGCCTAGAAAAACACTCATCACCATTAGCGTCCCGACGACTATCGCCGTCAAATTGATGGCTTCGTCGCGCGTGGGCCAGACTACTTTGCGCAGTTCCGCCCGCGTTTCGCGAACATAGGTCACTACACGATTTTCTCTTTTTTGTAGTTCTCTAACCACGGGTGACTCCTAGCTGCCACTGGCCGATAACAAGCCAAGACACCGTCCGCGCCCACCGGTGCTTCGATTCTCCACTAGAATGAGTCGGCGCGCCCCCATCGGGGAGACGGTGCCTTGCTTGTGGAATCGCAAAAAGTCTATCTACTTGGTCTCGCGATGAGCGGTATGGCGCTGGCAATGCGGACAATACTTCTTCAGCTCCATACGTGCAGTATCATTCTTTTTATTCTTCTCGGTCGTATAGTTGCGATTCTTGCAATCATTGCACGCAAGCGTAACGACCAACCGGTTTTCTTTCTTCGCCATTATTCAAGCACCTTGGTAATGACTCCGGAGCCGACGGTGCGGCCGCCTTCCCGGATGGCAAAGCGGGAGCCGTTTTCAAGCGCCACCGGCGTGATCAACTTCACCTTCATCTTGACGTTGTCCCCCGGCATCACCATCTCCACCCCCTGCGGCAATTGCACGTCCCCCGTCACATCCAGCGTCCGTATGTAGAACTGGGGCCGATACCCGTTGAAGAAAGGCGTGTGCCGTCCCCCTTCCTCCTTCTTCAACACGTACACTTCCCCCTCAAACTCCGTGTGCGGCTTGATCGACCCCGGCGCC
>DAHXMK010000295.1 GCA_027365515.1 Candidatus Aminicenantota bacterium | reverse complement strand
GGAGACGGTTCATGCGCTACGTGATTCTGAGAGACGGCAAGGAGGTTCCGGCGGAAATCACCGAGCAGAGCCACGGCTATCGCATAACTCTTGGCGATAAGAGCTACGACGTTGACAGCGTCCGTGTCGTAGGCAACCTCTACTCGCTCGCCGTCTCCGGCAAGAGCTACGAGGCGACGGTCCACAAGTCGGCCCCCGATGAATTCCGCGTCCACCTTTACGACGGAATGCGCGCGGTGACCCTACTGACCCCGCTCGACCTGGCGTTGAGAGGCAAGGGCGCGAGCGCGGGCCCGAGCCACGGCAGCCTAAGGGCGCCGATGCCAGGAAGGGTCGTGAAGGTGCTGGTGAAGGAGGGAGACGCAGTGGAGAAGGGGAGCGGCGTCGTCGTGGTCGAGGCGATGAAGATGCAGAACGAGCTTTGCGCCCCCATATCCGGCACCGTCGCCAGCGTGAAGGTCAACGAGGGCGACGCCGTCGAGCGCAACGCCGAACTCGCCGTTATCGAATAGCCCCGCGGGCCGCGCCTTTGAAATTGTTAATTTTGAATTTTGAATTTTAAATTGATGTAGTACCGCATTCGCCTTCTTCCTCAATTCAAAATTAAGATTTCCACATTTAACATTGCCCCGGCGCCGTTCAGGTATGAGTGCTGAGTGCTGAGGACTGAGTGCTGAGTTGCGGCGATGCCGCCCGCGAATGAGTTGCATCTTTATATTCAATAAACCCTCCTACCTCAATTCAACATTCAAAATTCAAAATTAACAATTCGCCCCGCGCCTGAGGTAAGCTCTATTTGATAGATGTAGTACCACAATTCAAAATTAAGAATTAAGAATTCATAATCAGAGCCGTGCCGCGCCCCAGGAATGTTCCATACCACCGCCGCTATTCTTCTCTCACGGTCCGCCGAAGGCCGAGCGGTCTTGACCTTGCCGGCCATTGTTGTAGTCGCCGCCAAGGCGTGTAGAATGATGGCGTGCGGGAGACAAAGCCCGAGCCTCGCGTTGATGGCCTCTTGAAAGCGGCTCCTTCCCGCTGAAGGAGAGATGCCATGAGCTACGAAACCATTCGCCGGGCTTTTCGGACGACGGCAGTGAAGGCGCTCCTTGCCTCGGCCGCGCTTGCGGCCTGCGCGGCGTCGGCTCAGACGGCGGTGACGGTCGGCGTGGACACGATGGCGAACCGCCACGCGATCAGCCCGCTGGTCTACGGCCTGAGCATCGCCTCCACGGCGGACCTTGAGGCGCTCAACGCCCCGATCAACCGCCTCGGGGGAAACAACACGAGCCGCTACAACTGGCAGGCCAACGCGGACAACCGGGACTTCGACTGGTATTTCGAGAGCCTTCCCTACGACAGTGCCACGCCCGGCGAGGGCGGTGACACGTTCATCCAGCAGAGCAAGAGCGGCGGCGCTCAGCCGATGGTGACTATTCCAATGATCGGCTGGGTGGCAAAGCTGGGGCCGAACCGGGGCCGCCTCTGCAGTTTCTCCATCGCCAAGTACGGGGCGCAGACCGATGCCGACTGGCAGTGGTACGCCGACGCGGGCGACGGGATTCTCGCGAGCGACGGTTCGTACGTGGCAAACGACCCCAACGACGCCGACGTGCCGGCCGACGTGACCTTCCAACAGGGATGGGTCCAGCACATCACCTCGGCCTGGGGCCTTTCATCCTCGGGCGGCCTGCGCTACTACGTCCTCGACAACGAGCACAGCATTTGGCAGTCCACGCACCGCGACGTTCACCCCGTTGGCGCGACTATGGACGAGATTCTCGGCAAGATGTCCTCCTACGCCGCGATGATCAAGGCTCTCGATCCGGGCGCGCTCATCGTCGGCCCCGAGGAGTGGGGCTGGTCCGGTTATTTCTACAGCGGCTACGACCAGCAGTACGCCGCCGCCCACGGCTGGAGCAGCTTTCCCGACAGGGATAACCACGGCGGCTGGGACTACCTGCCGTGGCTCCTTTACAATCTTCAACAGCAATCGGCTCTGTCGGGCAAGCGGCTGCTCGACGTTTTCAGCGTCCACTGGTACCCGCAGGGCGACGGGGCGGGCCACTACGAGTACAGCGATGATGTCTCGACGGCGACCGAGCTTCTGAGAAACAAGAGCACCCGCTCGCTCTGGGACCCGAACTACACAGACGCGAGCTGGATCGGCGCAAAGGTCTATCTCATCCCGCGAATCAAGGGATGGGTCAACTCCTACTACCCAGGGACGATGACGGCCATCACCGAGTACAACTGGGGCGCCGAGGGCTACATCAACGGCGCCACCGCCCAGGCGGACCTCCTCGGAATCTTCGGCCGCGAGGGGCTCGACGCCGCGACGCGCTGGACGGTGCCCGCCTCGACGACGCCGACCTACAAGGCGATTCAGATGTACCGCAACTACGACGGGAGCAAATCCGCCTTCGGCGACGTGGGCGTAACGGCCTCGGCGCCGAATCCGGACAACCTTTCCGCCTTCGCCGCCCTGCGGTCGGCCGATGGCACGCTGACCGTCATGGCGATCAACAAACAGCTCTCGACCGCCACGGCTTTGACGCTCGCCCTTTCGAACTTCTCCTCCACCGGAACCGCGCAGCGGTGGCAGCTCACATCGTCGAACGCGATTACGCGTCTTTCGGACGTCACCGTCGCGGTAAATTCCTTTACGACGACGCTCCCGGCGCAGAGCATCACCCTCTTCGTCCTGCCGCAGGGCGTGCCGAACGCGCCCTCCAATCTGACCGCGGCCGCTGTCTCCACGACGCAGGTCAACCTCGCCTGGACGGTCAACAGCTACGGCGAGATGGGCTTCCTCATAGAGCGCAAGACCGGCGTGGGGAGCTACAGCCAGATCGGGACGGCGCCCGCGAAGGCCTCATCCTATCAAGACGGCACCGCTTCGGCGGCGGCGAGCTACACCTATCGCATTCGAACCTCCGGCCCGTCGGGCAATTCGGGCTACTCGAACGAAGCCGCGGTCACGATGCCCTCTGTGTCGCCCGGGGAGACGAGCGGCGCGGGACATCCCATGACCTGCGTCAAGGCCGGCGGTGGCTCCGTGGACGTGACCTTCACGTCGGCCTGCGAAGCGACGAGCAACGCGGCCAATTGGGGGCAGGGACCGATCTCCGGGGCGCTCTCGTGGACCGGCTCGCAGTGCTCGCTGGGCATCTCCGGCTCCGCCACGATCACGCCGCCCGCCTTGTCTGCGGGACAGTGGGACTACTTCGTCATCGTCGGCCAGGACTCGGTTCACGAAGGCTCCTACGGGAAATCGAGCGCGGGGGCGGAGCGGCCCCAAGCCGCCAGCGGCGTCGGAAGCTGCGAGAAGCCCCAGCAGTTGAACGGCTCGTGCTCTTGAGCCGCCGCGCCGATCGCGCGGGGGCAGGCAATAAAAAAGTCCATCTGCGCAATAAAAACAGGGGAGCATTTATTGAGGCACCGTGAATGGCACCTAACCAGCCGTTTTAGTAGACCGGCGCGCGGAAGTGATAGCATCCCGTGATCATGCCCGCGCTTCCGCAGGAAGCGCCCATCGGCCTTGCGCCTTGGTGCCTCTGCGCCCTTTCAGTGAGAATGAATTTCCGCGAGGGGATTGAGCTTCTCACCGTGCACAGCCACGTGTTGCGCAAACCAAACACTCTCTGTTTATAAGACGAGCAATCGAGGCGCAATATGCATTTACGCCGAGGGATACCCTAAAAAGGTACAGCATCTTAGATGAGCTGCAATTGAGGGCAAGTCACGATACCCAGGTCATACACCTCTTCAGCACGACCCATCTCCCAAGTCGCTTTTGCACTTCGTAATTGAATCCGGT
>DAHXMK010000290.1 GCA_027365515.1 Candidatus Aminicenantota bacterium | reverse complement strand
GGAGGTCGCGGACAAAGGCGGCGGCGAGTGGAGCCTCCTGCCATAGAATCGCGGCCCAGTCGGCTTCGCTGGCTCTCCAGTCCAAGCGGGCAACATTGAAGATTGAGATGATAAACGATGTTCCCGCTCGAATAGGCGTTATCCGTTCCCACCCCGTGTTAGGGAACCTAGATTCTCCTGAAAATCTGTTGGCAAACAAGATTACCGCGCTGTTAAACCGGGACGAGCCGAAGGATCTAGCTGATATTTGGGGCCTTTGCGCCAAGCATGGTTTGTCTTTGAGCCAGGCGATCAAGGGAGCCCAAGGCAAGGCCTCTGGGATATTTCCGCCGGACTTGGCGCGAGCTCTCTGTAGAGCCACCGAAGCCGACTGGGCCGCGATTCTATGGCAGGAGGCTCCACTCGCCGCCGCCTTTGTCCGCGACCTCCACGCCCTCGGCGAAGACCTCCTAGGCCTCTAGTACCTGGGTTCCACAGGCCGAAAACCGGCGCGAGGAACGTATCTTTCGTAGAGATGGGTCCCCCCCCGCCCACCGCAAGGCCGCCATTCCGGCGACCAGCGGGAGGCCCGAATCCGACGGGGGGTGCAAGAATGCCAGGCGGTGCGCAATCGCCGCCGTCCATTGTGGAGGTTGCATGGGTTCCGTGAAAGCATTATATTCCCTCTGGAAGGAAGGCGCCGGTGATTGCCGCCTTTGGGGACCGTGACACAGAGGGCCTTTTCCATGGCCGCGCGGCGCGGCGCGCGTGCCGTTTTCCGGCGGCCGTCATCCCAGCGGCGCTTAGGAAGTTAGACATGCTAAACGCGGCCGCATCGTCGCTTGACTTGAAATCCCCTCCCGGAAACCATTTGGAGGCACTCAAAGGGAACTTGAAGGGGTTTCTAAGCATTCGCGTCAACGAGCGGTGGCGGATCATCTTCAAATGGCATGATGGGAATGCGTCGGCCGTGAAGTTGCTGGATTACCACGAGTGAGGAGAAGCACCATGATACCTAAAAACCGAATTGCCACGCACCCGGGCTTGGTTCTATTGGAGGAGTTTCTCCTGCCCTTGGGGATCACGCAGGTTGCCCTTGCGGCGCATTTGAACGTGCCTGTCCAGAGGATTAACGAACTCATACGTGGAAAGCGCGGCGTTACACCGGAAACCTCCTGGCTGCTTTCCGAGGCGTTCAGCACGACACCGGATTTCTGGTTGAACCTCCAGTCCGCCTACGACCTCTCCAAAAGCAGGCCATCGAAGCAAATCCCTTCTCTCCTGGCCGCGGGGTAGGCTGCTGGAACGGCGGCCTCTTTTCGCCCACGTCCGCCGAGGGCCGAGCGCCGACCTCGATCGCTGGCTGCCAACCCTGGCGCAATCGCCGCCGTCCGATTCTGGACTGCCCCCGCCACGGCGGGGTTGCCAGAATGACAGCGCAAAAGAGACCGTCATTCCGGCGACCAGCGGGAGGCCGGAATCAGACGGCGAAAATTGGCGCGGCGCTTGACGCATATTGTGCAGGTACGTATATTTGGGCAAGGAGGACTGCACTTTGACCGACCGCATAAGAGTTGACCGGGAAGCGCTTGGGGCATTTTGTAAGGAAAATCGCATATCACGCCTCGCGTTCTTCGGGTCCGTTCTTAGCGACAAGTTCACGCCGGACAGCGACATAGATGTTCTTGTCGATTTCGAGCCGGGGACTCGCCTTGGGCTAATCGGAATGGCCCAATTGGAGCTGGAGCTTTCAGCGTTGTTGGGCCGTAAAGCTGACCTGAGAACCCCGTCCGATCTAAGCCGCTATTTCCGTAACGACGTTCTTCGCCAAGCGGAGGTTCAGTTTGCAGCGGGAGGATGAGGTCAGGCTCCGCCACATGCTGGACGCGGCCAAAGAGGCGGTGGAGTTCTCCTCTGGCAAGACTCGCGAAGAACTTGATCCGGACCGCATGCTGGTTCTGGCTCTGGTGAAGTCCATTGAAATAGTGGGTGAAGCAGCCACTAAGGTGTCGCCAGAAGCGCGCAGCCTACTGCCATCCATACCCTGGCCCGCGGTAGTAACCATGCGGCACAGGCTCATACACGCTTATTACGATATGGATCTTGACCGTGTATGGGAAACCATTACCGAGGATTTGCCCCCGCTGATTCTAGCCCTAGAAAAGGCGCTTTCTAGCGTGGCGTTCGCCCCACGAATATAGCGGCGTGGTGCGTCAATGCAGTCATTCCAGCTTGACCGGAATCATCGTCATTCCGGCTTGTCCGGAATCTGGACGCGCTCCGCTTGCCAGAATGACCGTGCAAAAATGCCGTCATTCCAGCTCCTGGACGCGCTACGCTGGCCAGGACTTCGGCTTGTCGGGAATCCGACGGCGCGGTACGCCCATTCCCGTCATTCCGGCGACCAGCGGGAGACCGGAATCAGACGGCGCGCGAGAACGCCGAGCAATGCGACAAAACCGTCGTCCGATTCTGGTCTCCCCCGCCACGGCGGGGTCGCCAGGAGTACCGCTTGTCCGGAATCTTTCTACATCGTCATTCCGGCTTGTCCGGAATCTGGTCTCGCTCCGCTTGCCAGAATGACAGTGCAAACAATGCCGTCATTCCGGCGACCAGCGGGAGTCCGGAATCAGACGGCGCCTTTTACCGAGATGACAAGCCGATCCTTCTTTGTTTACACCATGGGCAATGAGCGCCCTACTCTTTATACGGGCATGACCAATGACCTGCGTCGGCGCATTTTTGAGCATAAGAACGAACTGCACGAAGGTTTTACCAAGAGATACCACCTGCATAAGCTCCTGTACTATGAGTCAGGCGGTAGTGCCATGGGTGCAATCATAAGAGAAAAGCAGATCAAGAACTTGAGCAGAGAAGAAAAGCTTGGTCTCATCAAGAACAAAAATCCGCTTATGAAGGACTTGAGTGGCGAAATACTATGAATTCCTTATGCCCGTCATTCCGGCGACCAGCGGGAGGCCGGAATCAGATTCTGGTCTCCCCCGCCGTGGCGGGCTCGCCGGAATGACGGGCGAAAATGTCATCCCAAGGGGCGTCCAGAATGAACCCACAAAAATTGCTTGCAAAAGCATTGCGAAGCCCTGATGGCTTGCGATTCGCGGAGGCATGCGCTCTGGCGAAAGCGTTCGGATTTGCCCAGGCACGGATCAGCGGAAGCCACCACATCTTCATCAATACAACTGTCCAGGAATTAGTTAATCTGCAGGACGTTGGCGGAAAGGCAAAGGCGTACCAGGTGAGGCAGTTGCTTCGCTTGGCTGAAAAGTATAACTTATCCATTGGAGGAACGTCGTGAAGGATTATCATATCAACATCTTTTATTCCGAGGATGACGGCGGATACATCGCCGATGTTCCCGACTTGAGCGAATGCTCCGCCTTTGGCGCAACGCCTGATGAGGCACTTCGGGAAGTCCAAATTGCCAAAACGGCATGGCTAGAGGCCGCGCGGGCCGCTGGCAAGACGATACCACCGCCCCGTTATCGTCCGGCAATTTATCAAATGGCGTCCTAACGCGTGCCCGGGCGCGATGCGACGATGCCCGCCGTCCGATTCCGGCCTGTCCGGAATCTTTCTACATTGTCATTCCGGCTTGTCCGGAATCTGGACTCGCTCCGCTCGCCAGAATGACAGCGAAAAAGAACACGGCGCAATGCGAATTACAAGCAATGTGGTTGAAAGGCGATCTTCCAATTAAACATTCAACATTGAACATTCAGCACTTGGCAATGAGCACTTCCCATCGTCACTAATCACCACTCACCATTTCTCACGTCTAACGTCTTCCCTCCCCCGAGGTCCTAATGAATCCTAACGCTGAATCTCTCATGAAGCGCATCGGCTCTCGCGAAGCAACAGCGGGCATCATTGGCATGGGCTACGTCGGCCTGCCGCTGGCTCTCGCCTTCGTTGAGAAGGGCTTCAGGGTCATAGGCTTTGATGTAGACCCTTCAAAGATCGAGAAGCTCAACCGCGGCGAGGGTTACATCAAGCACCTCGACGGCGGCCGCGTCGCCCAGGCGCGCGCGACCAACCGCTTTGAAGCAACCGGCGACTTCGCGAGGCTCTCCGAGGCCGATGCGATTCTCATCTGCGTCCCGACGCCGCTCACGCCCCAGCGCGAGCCGGACATGACCTACGTTGACAAGGCCGGCCACCAAGTGCGGGCGGCGCTCCGACCCGGCCAACTCATCATTCTGGAATCCACAACTTATCCAGGCACGACGGACGAGCGCCTTCGCGCCATCCTTGAGTCCCCTTCTTCCTCAACTAGCAACTCACAACCCATAACTCATAACTCAAAACTCATAACTCGGAACCCTCCTTCAGCCCTTCACTGCGGAGTGGATTTCTTCCTCGCCTTTTCCCCCGAGCGCGAGGACCCCGGCCGCAAGGATTTCACTACGACCACGACTCCGAAAGTGGTTGGAGGCGTAGACGAAGCCTCTGGCGATCTCGCCCAGGCACTGTACGATCAAATAATCGCAAAGACGGTCCGCGTCTCCTCTGCGCGCGCGGCCGAGGCGACGAAGCTCGTCGAGAACATTTTCCGGGCGGTGAACATCGCCCTCGTCAACGAGCTTAAGATGATATACGACAAGATGGGCATTGATGTCTGGGAGGTGCTCGACGCCGCTTCCACCAAGCCTTTCGGTTTCATGCGCTTCAACCCCGGCCCGGGCTGGGGCGGCCACTGCATTCCCTTAGACCCCTTCTACCTCTCGTGGAAGGCCAAGGAGTTCGGCGCGACGGCCAAATTCATTGAGCTTGCCGGCGAAATCAACGTTAAGATGCCAGAGTACGTCATTGAAAAACTCACCCTCGCCCTCAACGAAAGGCAAAAATCGGTGAAGGGCGCGAAGATTCTACTTCTCGGCATAGCCTACAAGAAAGACATTGACGACCCGCGCGAAAGCCCGGCTTTTGAGATCATGGAACTGCTTCACGGTTTGGGCGCCGAAGTGAGCTACCACGACCCCCACATCCCCGAAATCGGCCCGACGCGCCGCCACCCCGACAAGCGCGGCCTGCGCTCCGAGCCGCTCACCGACCGGCTCCTCGCCGCGCAAGACGCCGTGATCATCGTCACCGACCATCAGGCGGTGGACTACGCCCTCGTCGCCAAGCACGCGCCGCTCATCATCGACACCCGCGGCGTCTTGCGCCCGCCAAGCGGGAAGGTAGTCAAAGCGTGAGCAGGGTTTTGGGTTATGGGTTTTGAGTTTTGAGTTAAAAACGGGCGCGCAATGTCGGAAAGCATCGTAGCAAAGAAGAGTTACGTCTTTGCCCTAACGGTTGTAAAACTGTGTCAAGATCTTTTCGAACAGAAGGAGTTTGTTCTTTCGAGACAGTTGCTGAAAAGCGGAACGAGCATTGGCGCAAATGTAGAAGAGGCTCTTGCCGCGCAGAGCCGTAAGGATTTCATCTCTAAAATGTCTATCGCATCGAAAGAAGCCAGAGAGACGCTCTATTGGCTCCGACTACTTCGCGATTCCAATATTGTTCGCGATGACGCTGTTGGTGAAGTGACCAAAGAAGCGGAGTCCCTTGCTAGGATGCTGACCTCTATTGTAAAAACTACTAGAGAATCTCAGACGGCTTTAAATAACTCAAAACTCAAAACTCGCAACTCATAACTTTTCAACTGGAGTTCGTGACACGCGCATGTGCGGCATCCTCGGTTTCATCGGCCCCCGATCTTTTGACGCCGAAGCGTTCGGCAAGGCGCTCGACGTGATGGCGAGGCGCGGGCCGGACGACCGGGGAATCTACGAGGAGCCAACGTGTCTCCTCGGCCACAGGCGGCTTGCCATCCTCGACCTGAGCCCCATGGGCCACCAGCCGATGGCGAGCCACGACGGCCGCTACGTCATCGTCTTCAACGGCGAGGTTTACAACTATCGTGAATTGAGAAAGCCCCTCGAAGATGAGGGCGTCCACTTCCGCTCCGGTTCCGACACCGAGGTGATTCTGGAACTCTACGCCCGCAAGGGCCCAAAGTGCCTCGACGATTTCAGGGGCATGTTCGCCATGGCGATATGGGACAGGTCCGAAAGATCGCTTTTTCTCGCCCGCGACCGAATGGGAATAAAGCCCCTCTACGTCTGGCAACGCGGCACCTCCTTCGCCTTCGCTTCCGAGGTGAAGGCGATCCGAGCGCTCCCCGGCGGTCCGTCCGATCCCGATGCGCGGGCGGTGGCCGCCTTTCTCGCGTGGGGGTACGTGCCGGGGCCGGCAACGATCCTCTCCGGCGTCGAGGCGCTCGGCCCCGGTGAATGGGCGCGTTGGGGCAAGGGCGCCTTCAGCAAGAAAGCCTATTGGGACATTCCCGCCGCCCCGCCTTCGGTCCACAACCGGGGCGAAGCCGTCGAAAGGCTCCGGCCGGTCTTGAAGAAGTCGGTCTCTCTCCGCTGTATCTCCGACGCGCCTTTGGGCGCCTTTCTCAGCGGGGGGATAGACTCCTCGTCCGTCGTAGCGTTGATGCGCGAGGCCGGCCAGCGGGACCTGCGCACCTTTTCCATCAGCTTCCCAGGCACGAGCTGGGACGAGGGGCCCTACTCCGTCAAGGTCGCCCGGCAGTTCGAAACGCATCACAGTGATGTCCCGGTCACCGGCGATATGGCGCGGGCCTCGCTTGACGGCTTCTTTGAGGCGATGGACCAGCCCACCTGTGACGGCTTCAACACTTATATGGTCTCGAAGTTCGCAAGGCAGGGCGGCCTGACGGTTTCGTTGTCCGGTCTCGGCGGCGACGAGCTCTTCGCCGGCTACGCCACCTTCAAAAGAATCCGCCGCGCCGCGCCGTGGCTCAATCGCATGCCCGCCTTCGCGGCACGAACCGCCGGCGGAATTTCCAGGGCCCTCGGCGGCCGCCTCTCCAAGCTCGAATCCCTTTCCCTTCTTTCAACTCACAACTCACAACTCACAACTCACAATTATCTTGATGTCCTTTACTACGCCTCCCGCGGTCTCTTCATGCCTTCCCAGGTCAAAAGGCTTCTTCACCCGGATCTCTTGGCCGCCCTACCCCGCGATTGGTCGCCGTTAGAGCCCTATGGCGTACCTTTCCTTTCCGTTTCTTCGTTCTCTCCAACTCAAAACTCAAAACTCAAAACTCAAAACTTTCTTCCCGAAACCATTCACGCGACGATCGCCTTGGAGTTGCGCCGGTATATGCTGAACCAGCTCCTGCGCGACAGCGACGTCTTCGGCATGGCCCATTCCCTCGAAATACGCGTCCCTCTCATAGACCAAGAAGTGGTCGAAGCCGTCTTCGATATTGACGAGAAGATCATCCTCGCCGGCGCGCCGAAGTCGCTTCTGCTTGAAGCGCTCCCCGCGCCCCTTCCCCGCGAATGCACCCACAGACCCAAGATGGGATTCACCTTTCCCTTCGACGCATGGATGCGCGGTCCGTGGCGCCACCGTTTCGAAGAGATCCTTCGCGGCGGCTCCGGAACCCTGCTTGACCGGATGGCCGCGGAGAGGGTCTGGTCCCGATTTCTCGACGGCAGGGGAAGGGGCGCGGGGAGCGCTTCAAGCAGAAGCGACTTCGGCGCGCCGGCGAGGATGATCTTCTCGTCAATATCGAAGACGGCTTCGA
>DAHXMK010000263.1 GCA_027365515.1 Candidatus Aminicenantota bacterium | reverse complement strand
AACGATTCACGCTGACGACTCGGTCACAGTTGAAGACAACGGCCGCGGAATCCCCGTGGACATGCACCCCGAGGAGAAGAGGCCGGCGGCGGAGGTGGTCCTTACCGTGCTGCACGCCGGAGGCAAATTCGACAACAACGTCTACAAGGTCTTGGGCGGTCTTCACGGCGTGGGCGTAAGCGTGGTCAACGCCCTCTCGGAAATGCTCGACGTGGAGATTTGGAGGGACGGCGGCGTTTTCGTGCAGAGCTACGAGCGCGGCGTTCCAAAGGGAGGCCTCGTCCGCACCGGCACTCCGAGCCCAGCGACGAAACACGGCACGAGAATAACCTTCAAGCCGGACCCCGAGATATTCGAGGAGACGGTGTTCTCGTTCGAAACGCTCTCGGCGAGGATGCGCGAGCTTGCGTTTCTCAACGCCGGGCTAAAAATCACCTTGACGGACGAGCGCGAGGAAAACAGGAAGGCGGAGTTCTGCTACGATGGGGGCATCGCAGCATTCGTCGAGCACTTGAACCGCGGCAAGACGGTCCTCCATCCGTCGCCGATCGTTTACAAGGGCGAGAAAGAAAAGATCATCGTTGATTGCGCCCTCCAGTGGAACACCGGCTACAACGAGCTGATTTTCTCTTTCGTCAATTCAATCCACACGCCGGAGGGCGGGACGCACTTGGCGGGGCTCAGGGCGGCTCTCACGCGCTCGGTCAATTCGTACGCCCAGGCGCAGGGGTTCACGAAGAACCTGAAGTTCGCCCTCTCCGGTGACGACGTGCGCGAAGGATTCACCGCCGTCATATCGGTCAAGGTTCCGACCCCGCAGTTCGAAGGGCAGACGAAAGCTAAGCTCGGCAACAGCGAGGTGAAGGGCGTAGTTGAAACGGCGCTGAATGACTTCTTGGGGCGCTACTTCGAGGAAAACCCCTCCGTCGCCAAAGCGATAATCTCGAAGGTGGTTGACGCGGCTAGGGCGAGGGAGGCGGCCAGAAAGGCGAGGGAGCTTACAAGGAGGAAGAGCGCGCTTGACGGGGACACACTGCCCGGAAAGCTGGCCGACTGCCAGGAGAGAGACCCTTCAAAGTGCGAGCTTTTCCTCGTAGAGGGCGATTCGGCAGGCGGCTCTGCAAAGCAGGGGCGCGACAGGAAGATTCAGGCCATTCTGCCGCTGCGCGGCAAGATTCTGAACGTCGAGAAATCAAGGCTCGACAAGATACTTTCCAACAACGAGATCAGAACCATCATCACGGCGCTCGGCGCGGGTTCCGGGCAGGACGACATTGACCTAGAGAAGCTACGCTACCACAAGGCTATCATCATGACGGACGCCGACGTTGACGGAAGCCACATCAGGACTTTGCTTCTCACGCTCTTCTACAGGCACTTTCCGCAGCTTGTCGAGAAGGGCCACGTCTTCGTCGCTCAGCCGCCGCTTTACAGGGTCAGCAAGGGCAAGGAAGAACATTACATCGCCACGGAGGAGGAACTGACCAGGTTCTTCGTCGAGAAGGCGGTGGCGAGTTACACGGTGACGATACCAGCCATAAAGAAAAAGATCAAAGGGCAGGAGCTCAGCAAGGCGCTTGAGACGCTCCAGCGCTACGAGCGGCTGATGGGACGCATGGCGAGAAAGGGCTACACGGAAAAGCTCCTCCTGCACCTCTTCGGCGCGGGGCTCTGCAGGGAGATGTTCTCTGCCGCGGAAAAAATCGAGGAACTCAAGCGCTCCGTCGAGAAGGCCGGGTTCGACTGCTCGGGGCTCAGGCTCGACGAGGAACACGGCCTGTACGAATTCGACGCCAAGAGCGAGGAAAACCCTCACCCGGCCCACGTCACCCATTCGCTCCACCACGCGTCGGAATTCTTGACCGCGAAGTCGCTGCACGAGAAGCTCAAGGACCTGGACAGGCCGCCCTTCGTGGTCGAGAACGGAGAAACGCAGGCGAAGGCCGATGACCGCCGCGCCCTTCTGAATATCCTAATGGACTCCGTGAAGGCCAAGTACCACGTGCAGCGTTACAAGGGCCTTGGTGAAATGAATCCCGAGCAACTCTGGCAGACGACGATGGATCCCGAGAAGCGCAGGCTCTTGCAGGTGCGGGTCGAGGATGCCGTCGAGGCGGGCGATCTCTTCTCGGTGCTGATGGGCGACGCGGTCGAGCCGAGGCGGAAGTTCATCGAGGAGAACGCGCTCAACGTGACCAACCTGGACATTTGACCCAGGCGCCGGCGCATACGGCTTCAGTTATGGCGCGCCACGCAGGCTAGAAAAGGAAATTTGATGGAGACGACAAGCCTCTTTGACCGGCCCGTGACCGTGACGATCGAGGAAGAGATCAAGAAGTCCTACCTCGATTACGCGATGAGCGTCATCATAGGCCGCGCCCTTCCGGACGTGAGGGACGGGCTCAAGCCGGTCCACCGCAGAATCATCTACGGCATGTACATCGGCGGCAACCACTGGAACCGCCCCTACAAGAAGTCCGCCCGCATCGTCGGCGACGTCATGGGAAAGTTCCACCCCCACGGCGACGCCGCCATCTACGACACGATAGTGAGGCTGGCGCAGGACTTTTCGATGCGCCACCCGCTGGTTGACGGCCAGGGCAACTTCGGCTCGATAGACGGCGACGCCGCGGCCGCGATGAGGTACACGGAGATACGCCTTGCCAAGCTCGCCCACTCGATGGCCGCGGACATCGAGAAGGACACGGTGGACTTCATCCCCAACTACGACGGCGAGGAGACCGAGCCGACGGTCCTGCCGGCGATGTTCCCGAATCTCCTCGTCAACGGCTCCGCTGGCATCGCCGTCGGGATGGCGACCAACATTCCGCCGCACAACCTCGGCGAGGTGGCCGACGCCGTCGTTGCTCCAATTGAAAAGCCGGAGATAACCACGGCGGAGCTAATTCGCCACGTGCCGGGGCCCGATTTCCCGACGGCGGGGATAATCCTCGGAAGGGAGGGCATCCGCCAGGCCTATGAGACGGGGCGCGGCCTGATTAAGATCAGAGCCAGGGCCCACGCCGAGGAGACTAGAAAAGACCGCGAGGCCATAATCATAACCGAAGTCCCGTACCAGACCAACAAGGCCAACCTGATCGAGAGAATCGCCGGGCTTGTGAAGGAGAAGAAGGTCACCGGCATAACCGACATCCGCGACGAATCCAACCGCGACGGAATTCGCGTCGTACTGGAACTGGGCAGGGGAGAGATTTCCGACATCATCCTCAAGCAGCTCTACAAGCACACCGAGATGGAGGCCACTTTCGGCGTCCAGCTCCTCGCAATATCGGGCAACCAGCCGAAGACCTTCACGCTCAAGGGCATAATCGAGGCCTTCATCACCCACCGCAAGGAGGTGGTGCTCAGAAGGACGCGCTACGACCTCGACAGGGCAAAGGAGCGCGCTCACATTCTGGAAGGGCTGACCGTCGCGCTCGACAACCTCGACGCCGTGA
>DAHXMK010000250.1 GCA_027365515.1 Candidatus Aminicenantota bacterium | reverse complement strand
AGTTACAATTATCCAGTCACTGTTTCGGGCATACTGGACGTGACCGCGATATCGGCAGGGCTCAAATTTTCCATGGCGTTGAAGAGCGGAATCGCCTACGGCTGGGGGGGCAACGACGTGGGGCAGCTCGGCCACATGGATTACACCCAGTATAACTACCCCGTCCAGGTGTACATCCTCACCGGTTTGACCGCCATCGCGTGCGGGCAGAACCACACGCTGGCGCTGAAAGACGATGGCACTGTCTGGGCGTGGGGGCTTAACACCAGCGGCCAGCTTGGAAACGGGAGCACGAGCAACAACTCAAGCTCAGCCGTTCAAGTCTCCGGCCTGACGAACGTCATCGCCATCGCCGCCGGGTCCAACCATTCTCTGGCGCTTAAAGACGACGGCACCGTCTGGGCGTGGGGCGCCAACGGCAGCGGGCAGTTGGGAAACGGTACGCTCACCAACTCGAACGTCCCCTTGCAAGTGACGAGCCTCGTGAACATTGCCGCAATTGCCGCGGGGGGTGACCACTCCTTCGCCTTCCCGGCGTGTAACACGATCTCTATTTCGCCTTCGTCGCTTCCCGACGGCACTGTCGGCGTGAGCTA
The DNA here is from genome assembly GCA_027365515.1 of Candidatus Aminicenantota bacterium. GTDB lineage: Bacteria > Acidobacteriota > UBA4820 > UBA4820 > DSQY01 > JAEMPZ01. The sequence goes on along the minus strand of DAHXMK010000250.1, from coordinate 4,337 downwards.
CAGCCAGCCGCTCACATCTTCGGGCTGCACCAGCTATTGCCGGTATTACATGAGTGACGGGGCGCTCCCGGAGGGGTTGGTCCTCCGTATCCGAAGCGGGCTGGCGGTCTTGGGCACGCCCACCTCCGCGGGGACTTACCACTTTACCCTCACCGCCACGGACGTCAACGGCTGTTCCACGAGCGTTCCCTACCAGATCACCATCGCGAGGAGCGGCGCGCTCTACCGCGTCCCTTACACCGCCGTGCCGCTCAAGATCACGACGGTGGACCACGGGACGACCGGGACGGTCACGTGGGACGCGGCCAACTGCGCCTCGGCGAATTACCACATCGTCTATGGCTACGGGAGCGGGCTGTCCTTCTGGAGCGTTTCGGGAGGTGTGTGCAGCCTCGGCACTTCGGGGAGCGCCGCCTGGAGCTCGATTCCAAATCCCGGTTCCGACCCGAGCCGGTTCCTCTGGTTCGTCGTCGCGGGCGACGATGGGGCGCTCCCCAAGACCGAAGGGTCGTGGGGATTGACGTCGGCCGGCACCGAGCGCGGAGGCACGACTCCAAGCGGCGTCTGCCTCGTGTCGGCAAAGAGCACGACTGGCTCGTGCGGAACGCAGTAAACCGAGACGGACAAAAGAGTCGCTGAACGCCGCCGCCGAAGGCTCGGCGGCGGCGCGTCACTTCACCGCCAGCCCCTTCTCGCGGCAGATGGCGATTAAATCATGGTTCTTGTAGCCCACGGCTAGGATCTTCCCGATGATGGGCTTGGCCTCATTTATCTTGTTGAGGTATAGAAGGATCTGCGCGAAAATAGCCTGGTAGGCTATGCATGAGGTTTGCTTCGAAAAAGGCTCCACTACCGAGAAGGCCTCTTTCCAGGACGACTTAGCTTCATCGTGCTTTCCCAGCGCCTCATCAATCTGGCCCTGCAACGTAAGAGACGAGGCTAGCAAGAAATAGGCATTGATATCTTCCGGCGCCTTGGCCACCGACGCCCTCAGGATTGCCAGGCAACGCGCGTTGTGTTCGAGGGCCTTGTCGAATATTCTTTCCCTGCATTCGCAGTCAGCCAAGTCGCTAAATGCCTTGGCTGATTCTTGGCTCTGAGGACCATTGGCTTTCAGCCGGATCGCCAAGCACTTGGTCAGGAGTGATCCCGCCTCGGTGAACTCGCCTTTGTCATACCGGATAGTGGCTAGATTCGAGAGGGTGAGGGCCAAGTCCGGATGATCTTCGCCGAGTGTTTTCTCGCCGATATTCAACGCCCGCGTGCAAAAAGGCTCGGCATCCCCGTCTTTTCCTTGTGCCAGATAACAGTCAGCTATGTAATTGAGAGTGCGCACTACATCCGGATGGCTAGGACCGAGGGCCTTTTCTTGAATAGCGAGCGCGCGCTTGTAAAGCGATTCAGCTTCAAGATAGCGGCCTAGCCTCGAATAGAGAATTCCTAGGCTGTAAAGACAAACAGCGGTATTAGGGTGTTCAGCGCCAAGGGCTTTATCCTGAATCTCTAGTGCCCGCTTGTAGAATGGCTCGGCTTCGGAGAAATGGCCTAGGTTCGAGTAGCTCTGCCCCAGATCAAGCAGGGAAGGAACGAGCTGGGGGTGGTCGGGGCCGAGCACCTTCTCCTGGATGGCCAGCGCGCGGTTCAGAAGCGGAATACCCTCGACGTACTCTCCCTCCTCCCCACAGATCGCCGCCACACTGATAAGAGAATTGGCTACGCTTGGATGGTCCGGCCCCAGCACCTGTTCGTTGATTTCCAGCGCTCGTGTATAGAGCGGCTTCGCCTTTGCATACTGGCCTTGCCAAAAATAGAGAAGCGCAAGATTATTAAGATTCGCGGCCACTTCGGGATGATTTGGCCCAAAGGCCTTCTCAAGGATGGCCAGGGCTTGCTTAAAAAGAGGTTCGGCCTCCGCGTACTTGCCCTGCTGTATATAAAGAGCGGCTAGAACGTTGAGGCTCTTTGCTACCAGCGGATCCTCCTTGCCGAGTCTCTTTTCACGGATATCAAGCGCTCGTTTTGCATAGGGTTCAGCCTCTTTGTATTTGCCCTCATTGTAATAGAGGATCGCCATGTTTGTAACGCTCATTGCCAAACTGGGATCATCGCTAGCTAGATTCTTTTCGTTGAGATCTAATGCGGAAGATAGGAGGGGCTGGGCTTCATTATATAGGCCAAGTCCTATGTAGACGGTCCCCATCGTGTCAAGCATCCTTGCCTGAACCAGCGGCTGCCCACTGAGCTCCGTGTTGATCTTCTTCGCCCCCGCGTCGAGGATTTCTCTTGCGGTGATGGTTCTGCCCCTCGCTTCGCTGGGGTCGGAGACCTTGAATATGCTGGTTAGGAAGTCCGACACCTGCCTCGCCGTCTCGGCCTCCTGCTTCGCCCGCTTCTCGGCTCTCGTGGCGCGCACAGACTGCACCGCCATCGCGATGCTGAATACCACGAGCGCCGCCGCGGCGCCGCCCAGCGCAAGCTTCTTTCTCAGCCTAGCCGGCTTCTGGCGTATCCAAACGAGCCTCTGGAGCGCGTCCTCGGCCGACGGCCTCGCTCCCGGCGCCAGCGACTTCAGCCTTTCTATAAGCGCCTTCAGGTCCGCGTCCACGCCCGTTACAGGAAGGCTTTCCCCCTTCTTCGCCTTTTGTACTCTCTCCGCGAAATCAAGCCCCGGCTCCATAGGAGACTGTCCGGTGAATATCTCCTGGAGAAGCAGGCCGAACGAGTACATGTCGCTCGCCGAAGTTGCCGTCTCGCCTCGCGCCTGCTCCGGGCTCATGTACCCTACCGTGCCCATGATCGCCCCGGCCGTGGTGAGGCGTCCTGATGAATCAGTGGAACCTTGGCCCGGTTCGCTGTGGGGTTCGATGCCGAGGGTGCCGTCATCACCGGGGCCTCCGGCCTCTCTTTCCAGGTTCAAGCTCGCCGGAGCTTCCTCGATGCCCACGGTCGCTTCGTCGCCGAGCTGCCGCGAAAGTCCGAAATCCAGCACCTTCACCTGGCCATCTTCCGTGATCATCACGTTGTCTGGCTTCAGGTCGCGGTGGACTACGCCCTTTTCGTGGGCGGCGACCAGCACCCCGGCGATCTCCTCGGCTATCCGCATCTTCGCCTTGGCGTCAAGCCCCTTCTTGATCAACCGGCCGAGGCTCTTGCCGCCGACGAGCTCCATGACGATGAAGTCCGAATCCTTCCCCTCGACGAAATCGTAAATCTGGCAGATATTCGGGTGTCCGAGCTGGGAGAGGACGCGCGCCTCCCTGAGGAACCTGCCCTTCGCCTCTTCGTTGAGGTGGAACTCCTGGCGGATGCACTTGAGCGCCACCTTGCGCTGGAGCGTCTCGTCGAAACCGGCGTACACTTCACCCATCCCCCCAGTTGCCAGCTTCTCCACCAGACGAACGTGCCCTATCTTCGTGCCTAACAGAGACTCAGACATGGCGACCGCCTCCAAGTCACGCTGCAATTTTCGAGACGCTGTTCCGCCGAAGTCCTTCCTTTAATATTATATAGAATTGAGGCGGGGAGAAACCACTTCGCGGTGTCGTTGGGACATATATGACTTGCAGAGGAAGGATTTCACGCTTCACGCGCCGGGGCGCGATGGCCGCGCCCCGGTTCGCCCATTGCTTCAATCACCGCTACATCTTCACTAACTCGACCCTTCGGTTTTTGGCCTTCCCTTCCTCCGTGTCGTTGGAGGCGACGGGGGCGTACTGGCCGCAGCCGTACGGCTTCAGCCGCTCGACGGCGATGCCGTGGTCTCTTACGAGAACCTGAACGACGGCTTTCGCCCGTTCCTCCGACAGAGAGAGGTTATGCTCGGCCGTCCCGCTGTTGTCCGTGTGGCCGACGACGCAGATTTTCAGCGCGGGGTCCGCCTTCATCAATTTGGCTATCTCCTCGATGGCGGCCGCCGATTCAGGCTTCATGGCGGCGCTGCCGGTGTCGAAGTTGATGCCGTAAACCGCCGCGTGGCCTGAGGCGCGAATGTCGTCGTTCAGGGAGGCCGCGTCCGCCTGGATATACTGCGCCATGGCCTTTCTTTCGACGATCCGAAGCCATATCTTGCCGTTGCCCTTCTCCGCCTGGAACCATATTTCCTGGCCGTCCTTTATGACCTTCCCGTTGACCCACCAGTGCGGGATCGTTTGAACTACGGTTCCTCCGATCTTCAGGATGGCGTTTTCGTAGTTCTTGACGACGGCCACGCCGCTCGGCTCCATGTTCCTGGGGCCGGTGAAGGCGTAAGTAATGGTGATGACCTTGCCCTCCACCCTTTTCTTCGGCGGCTTGGTCGTGTAAAAGTCGAAGTAGCCGAACTCCTCCGTCTTGCATAG
>DAHXMK010000231.1 GCA_027365515.1 Candidatus Aminicenantota bacterium | reverse complement strand
CAGGTCTAGCGGCTGACGAAAGTCTGCACGTAGACAACGTTCAGTGCCAGCGGCAGCAAGCCGGCGCCGATGATCGCCGGCGCAAGAAACCTGATTCTGGCTCCCCGATAAAGAAGATACATGAAAAAGATAATCGGGAGGATTAGCCACATCAGGTGTTGCGGATGAACTGCGCCGGCTGTCCATTTTCAAACCAGCTGAAGGTCAGCAGTACAAAGAGCAAGAAGCTTGGGATCAGACAAATGAATGAATTCATGGTCAAAAAGAAAAGCTGCCCCCACTTTGGCGAAGGCTTCCAGCCACTTGGTGCCTGGAAGCGACGGGGTACGAAACAATATCACAGATAAACGCTTGGCACCAAGAATGGAAAGGGCCCGGACGAAGCCCGGGCCCGTCAACATCTGATTCGGTGCAGAATCCCTAGAGGATGGAGAGGTAGCGGTCCATCTCCCACTGGGTGAGCTGCACGCGGTAGTCGTCCCACTCCTTCTTCTTCACTTCGAGCAGGCGGCCGAAGATGTGGTCGCCGAGCGCCTTTTTCAGCAGCTCGCTGCCCTCGGCGAACTTGATCGCCTCGCCCAGGTTCTCGGGCAGGGTGTCAACGCCGAGCTCCTTGAGCTCCGCATCGGAGACCTCGAAGAGGTTCATCTCCTTGGGATCCTCCAGCGCGTAGCCCTTCTCGATGCCGTCGAGGCCGGCATGGAGCATGACCGCGAAGGTGAGGTACGGGTTGCAGGCCGGGTCGGGGCTGCGGAACTCGCAGCGGGTGGCCCTCTCCTGGCCGGGATGGTACATCGGCACACGGATGAGCGCCGAGCGGTTGCGCCGCGACCAGGCCTTGTAGACCGGAGCCTCATAACCCGGCACCAGGCGCTTGTAGGAGTTGACCCACTGGGCGAAGACGAGGCTGATCTCGCTGGCGTGCTTCAGCAGGCCGGCGATGTAGCCCTTGGCGGCGTCGCTGAGGAAGAACTCATCCTTGCCGTCGAAGAAGGCGTTGCTCTCGCCGCTGAACAGCGACTGGTGCGTGTGCATGCCGCTGCCGTTCTCACCGTAGAGCGGCTTCGGCATGAAGGTGGCATAGACGCCGTACTGCTCGGCGATCTCCTTGACGATCAGGCGGTACGTCATGGCATCGTCGGCCATCTTCAGGGCGTCGTCGAAGCGCATGTCGATCTCGTGCTGGGAGGGGCCGACCTCGTGATGGCTGTACTCGATGCGGATGCCCATGTCCTCACAGGCCAGCACCGTGTCACGCCGCAGGTCGCTGGCGATGTCCAGCGGCGTCAGGTCGAAATAGCCGCCGCGGTCGAGGATCTCGGTGCCTTCGGAGTTCTTGAAGTAGAAGAACTCGAGCTCCGGGCCGACGTAGTAATGATCGTAGCCCATGTCAGCGGCGCGTTTCAGCGCCCGGCGCAGCACGTAGCGGGGGTCGCCCTCGTACGGAGTGCCGTCCGGATTGAGCACGTCGCAGATCATGCGCGCGACCTTTTTCTCCTGGGGGCGCCAGGGGAGGATCTTGAAGGTGGACGGATCGGGCATGGCGATCATGTCGCTCTCCTCGATGTCCTGATAGCCCGTGATCGACGAGCCGTCGAAGCCCATGCCATTATTGAGCGCCGTCTCGATCTCCGCGGCCGTGACCGCGAAGCTCTTCAACTGGCCCACCATGTCGGTGAACCAGAGTCGGATGAACTTCACATCCTCATCCC
>DAHXMK010000228.1 GCA_027365515.1 Candidatus Aminicenantota bacterium | reverse complement strand
GCCGCCGAGGAGAAACTGCCCCCCACCAACGATGACGTCATCACGGCGTTGATGGACCTCTCATCGCGCCTGAGGGACGTCGGCCGCGAAGTGCTCGGCGAAACGGGAGCGAGCGGCATCCTGAAAGCCCACCGCCAGGCGCTGGAAGACTTGCGCCACGGCAAGGGGACCGAAGCGATCCAAGTGATGTGCCACGAGCTTTTGAGGCACGCCGCGCTGTTGCAGGGGCCCGACTCTCAGCGCCTCCTGGCCGAAAGGTTCAGGGAGGTGCTCGCAAGCTGGAACGCGGAACAGGCATGAGGAAGGCGGGCGGGACTCCGTGCTGACGGCGATCCAAGGCTGGCAGCGGGCGCTGTCCGAGGCAATCAGGGACAAGTTCGGGGAAGAGCTTCCTCCAGAGGAGATTCCTTTCACGTTCCCGCCAAAGCCCGAGCTTGGCGACGCCGCGACCCCCGTCTGCTTTTCCCTCGCGAGAAAGCTGAAGAAGCCGCCGCAGGCGCTGGCCTCGGAGCTATCCCGGTCGAAGCTGGAAGGCGTCACCGAGGCGCGCTGCGCCGGAGGGTACATCAACCTCTTCATGGACCGCGGCTGGGCGGTGAGCCGGCTGCTCGGCGGCGGCTTCAAGCCTGAAAGCCGCGAAGGCAAGACGATAGTCGAGCACACCAATATCAACCCCAACAAGGCGGCGCACGTGGGCCACCTGAGAAACGCGGTGCTCGGCGACACGCTCGTCAGGTGCTTGAGGCACCTCGGCCGCGAGGTCGAAGTCCAGAACTACATTGACGACACCGGGGTCCAGGTCGCCGACGTGGTGGTGGGCTTTGAGAGAATACTGGGGTTCGGCCCGGACCAACTGGAAGCGCTCCTCGCCATCTATGACCGGTTCTCGATGAAGGACGAGCGGGCGCGCGGCCCGATGGACAGAATGCAGGAGTGGCTCCAGCGGGACGGCCTTTCCAGCCCCGAGGCCCTATTCGCCATGGCCGAGGCGCTGAGGCCGCTCCTCGGCGACCCGCGGAAGAGCAACACCGTCTACGGGTGGCTCGTCTCATCCAAGGGCCGTTTCGACGGCTTCTGCTGGGAACTCTACTCGAACGTGGCGCGTTGGTATGCCGAGGACGATTCGAGGCTGAAGGCCCGCCATGAGACCCTCCGCGCGATCGAGGAGAACCACGAGCCGACGGCCTCGATGGCCGCCCGCCTCGCCGAGGAGATGGTTTGCTGCCACCTTCGGACGATGGAGCGGCTTCACGTCAGGTACGACGTCCTGCCTCACGAAAGCGACATTCTCAAAAGCGGCTTCTGGCAGGCCTGTTTCGAGAAGCTGAAGGCGGCCGGCGCCGTGCACAAGGTACCGGAGGAATCGGAAGAGAAGAACCGCGGCTGCTGGGTTATGGCGCTCTCGGAGGCGGACGGCTTCGAGGGGCTGAGCGACGCGTACAAGGTCATCGTCAGAAGCAGCGGGACGGTCACCTCCATCGGAAAGGACATGGCCTACCAGCTCTGGAAGTTCGGCCTTCTCGGGCGGGACTTCAAGTACAGGCCCTTCCCCAATCCGATTTACGATGTGTGGCGGTCGTCTTCCGGCCCCTCCGGCCTGAACCCGCCCTCCTTCGGCCACGGGGCCAACGTCATCAACGTGATTGACGTGCGCCAGTCCTACCTCCAGCGAATCGTTCGAGAAGGGCTCAGGCTGATGGGCCACGGCGCGCAGGCCGGGGCGTCCGTCCACTTTGCTTACGAAAT
>DAHXMK010000033.1 GCA_027365515.1 Candidatus Aminicenantota bacterium | reverse complement strand
TGCTGTGGGTGACTCTCTCGCTCCCATACGTTGCGCTTGTCATGTTCGAGATTCAGCTCGAAAGCATTCTGCCCGCGATTCTGAGCCTGCTGCCGCTCGCCGCGGTAGTGTGGGTTCTCGAGATGGCCGGCGAGAAGGAGCGGCAGAACGCCGCCCTTATCGAGGCGGCCAGGCACCAGGAGTTCCTCCTTCAGATGCTTGCAAGCGAAAGCGGCTCGCTGGAAAACGAGTCCTTTCTCAAAATGCTGCTTTCCGGCCTTAACGAATTTGTCCCCTGGGACGCGGAACTTCTTTTCGCCATGGAAACCCCTTTCCAGCGGGAGCCGATCCTCTACTCCAGGGTTGCTCTGCCTTACGACCCGTATGCCGCGAAATCTAGGCTGGAAGCGATGCTGGAGGGTGGCTCCCTGAAGGCATCGAGGACCACGAGCGGCGATGAATGCGTGCCGCTTCTGATCCCGGAGGCGAGCCACCAGCTTCTTGTTCCTTTGGCGACGCGCGAAGTGGCGTTTGGTGTACTCGTTGCCGAGAGGCGCGGGGAGCCCCCGTTCTCGGAGGGCGAGATTCAGTTCGTCAACCTTGCGATGGCCCAGATCGCAAGGTACATTCAGGATGAAATCCTGAAGCGGCAAATTCTTTCAACGAACAACCGGCTCACCCAGCAGACCCACTACCTTTCGGAGATACTGGATGTTTCCAACATTCTCAAGATTCACATGGACCCGCAGACGATCCTCGAAAAGGTGGCCCGCGGCATTCAGCAAAGCGTAGGCTTCCAAAGCGTCCTCATAAGCCTTTACAGGCAGGACGAAGCCTGCTTTGAGCGCGTCGCGCAGGCGGGCGACGACGCCCGCTGGGAAGAGATAAAGAAGGTTCGGCCTCCGGCGGCCCAGGTGCTCGACTTGCTGAAGGACAGGCACAAGGTGGGCAACTGCTATTTCGTACGTCACAACGAGGCGGGGCCCCTGCCCTTCGAGGTAATGCCCCTGATCCCGGGCCAGGCGAACGAACCCGACGATTGGGACTCGATGGACATCCTGGTAGCCCCGATGTTCAGCAAGGACAACCATCTGATTGGGATAATCTCCGTTGACGAGCCCTCGACCGGCAAGATACCCTCGATGGAAGCCTTCAACGCCCTGGAGATCATTGCCAACCAGGCCGTCCAGGCGCTCGAAAGCTCGCAAGTCCATGCGAGCGTCCGCCACCAGGCTTCCGTTGACGGGCTGACCAACCTATATAACCACCGCTATTTCCACGAGGCGCTAGCGTTCATAGCGAGAGAGCACGACGCGGCAAAGCGGCCATACTCGGTAATCATGATGGACCTGGACAACTTCAAGGAGATCAACGACGTCTGGGGCCATCTCACCGGAGACGCCGTCCTGAAGGGCATCGGCGAGATAATACAGTCGGTGACCAGGAGGGAGGACGTCGCGGCTAGGTACGGCGGGGAAGAGTTCGCTATAATATTGCCGGGCCTTGATGCAAGGCTGGCTTTGGCCGTCGGGGAGCGCGTGCGAAAACTCGTCGAGGATAAACAGTTCACTGCGGAAGGCCTGGCGCGCCCGTTCAAGGTGACGCTCTCCGCTGGCGTCGCCTGCCACCCGAGGGACGGCGAGGACAGGCGCGCCGTTCTGGATCGCGCCGACGCCGCGCTTTACCAGGCGAAGAAGTCCGGGAAGAACCGCGTTTGCGAGGTGCCGCAAAATGGCTGACGGGCAACGGGTGGTCGGACGCTACCAGATTCTCAAGGAACTTGGCAAAGGGGCGATGGGCGTCGTTTACCTTGCCCAAGACCCGCAGATAGGCCGCAAGGTAGCCGTAAAGACCATCAAACCCAAGGAGGGCGCGAGGCCGGAAGAGATTGCCGAGGCCAAGGCCCGATTCCTAAGGGAGGCCCAGGCGGCGGGAAAGCTTCTCCACCCGAACATCGTGACGATCTTCGACGTCTTCGAGGACCACGACACCATGTTCATCGTGATGGAATACGTCGAAGGCATCCTGCTGGACAACTTCTGCGTGAAAGGGAAGTTGCTCAAACTGGAGACGGCGCTCTCGCTCGTCTGCCAGGGGCTTTCGGCGCTTGATTACGCTCACCGCCACGGAATCGTCCACCGCGACATCAAGCCCGGCAACATGATGGTGGTGAACGGAGAGTCGCTGAAGGTGATGGATTTCGGCCTCGCCAAGGAAGCCGACGCGCACCTCACGCAGACCGGCATGGTCATAGGCACGCCCCACTACATGTCTCCGGAGCAAATTCAAGGCAAGCTGCTCGACGGGAGGTCCGACCTCTTTTCGATGGGGGTCGTTCTCTACGAGCTCATGACGGGGGAGCGGCCCTTCAGGGGCGAGGCGCTCTCGACGATCATTTATAAGATCCTCCACGAGACTCCGGCCGCTCCGAGACAGATCAACCCTGACTTGCCCGAGGCGCTCAGCCGGATCATCCAGAAGGCGCTGAGCAAGAACCCCGAGGACCGGTTCATGACGGGGCAGGCTTTCATTGACGCGCTGATGCACTACTCCGAGATGGACCTCGGGCAATCAATGGTGGGCAACCTCTACACGCCGACCCCCACGCAGGAAGTCCTCCCGCCTCCTCCTTCAGGAATCCAGCGCATCAGGCGCGCATCCAAGCGAAGCGGCAAGAAATACCTCGTCGAGGGCGGAACCATAGGCGGCGAGCTGATCGGGAGTCGTCTCCTGATCCCTGGTGACTCCAACCCAGACGATCGTTGGGCGCAGGTTTGCCGTCAAATGGAACGCCGCCCCATCCGGCACCACGACCTTGGCCCGGTACTCGCCAACCTGGCTCTTCTGGAGGAGAAGCTCGTGTTCGCCGATGCAGAAGCTGGCTATGGTTAAAGGCGTCTTGCCGGCGCCGCTGCCGTCAATCGTGACGTCCGCTCCTTCCGGCTTGGAGTCGAGCGTGAAAGAGAGCGTTTTTCTTTCGAGCGAGATCGGTCGGATAAGGCCGGACCTGTTGTTCTCCTTGTCCAAGACCACGTTCAGCA
>DAHXMK010000208.1 GCA_027365515.1 Candidatus Aminicenantota bacterium | reverse complement strand
GTGCAGGAGGTCATTGACCTATCCGAGATAGGCGAGTTCGAGACGCTGAAGACGCTCTTCATCTTCTTCACCATCGGCTTCTTCCACGTCAAGAAAAAGAGGGACCGCTTCGCGCAGGAGCAGCAGGAGCTCCAGGAGGCGCAGGGCGTCATCGCCGCCTACAACGGGATGTTCTCCTTCCTCTACCATTATCTTCTCAGAGAGGTCGGCCCGATAGCCGAGAACATCCTGGAGAAATACCTGAGCCGCCTCAAGGTGTCGCTCCCCGACATCTTTGGCCGAGTGGCGATAAGGGGGAACGGCAGCCTTTCAGAGGAGAGGCTCCTTGAAAACTACCGGGCGCTGCCCCAACCAAGGAAGCCCGCCCTCATAAACGGCCTCAACGAGTACCTCTATTCAGCGATTCTCGCCGTCAGGAAAACCCTCGGAGAAGAGCACGAGCGCAAGGTGCTCGACACGCTCAAGAGCACGAGGGCCGACCTCTTCGGCAAGACCTCTTGACCTCCCCGCTTGACGAACCGGTGCTGGCCATCGTCGGCCCCACTGGGGTCGGGAAGTCAAGCTTCGCCGTCGAGGCGGCGCTCGAATTCAACGGGGAAATAATCTCCTGCGACTCGATGGCTGTTTACCGGGGCATTGACATCGGCACCGACAAGCCCTCCATCGAGGAAAGGCGCGGCGTCAGGCACCACCTCATTGACGTGGCTGAGGCTGGCCAATATTTTTCGGCCGGCGCATTCAGGGCGATGGCCCTGGAGGCGATTGGCGAAATCAGCGGCAGAAAAGCCTTGCCGGTCATCGTAGGGGGCACCGGGCTTTACGCCAGGGCCCTTCTCGAAGGGATCGCTCCGGCGCCGCCAAGGAACGAAGCCGTTCGTGAAAGGCTCGACGCGATGGCCGCGAAGGGCGGCCCCGAGCGGCTCCACCGCCTCCTCAAGAGACTCGACCCCGCAAGGGCGGAGAAGGTTCCCCCAAGGGACAAACTGCGGCTCGTGCGGGCCCTGGAGGTGCGGCTTCTGTCGGGGCGGACCATGTCAGGCATGATCGCCGAAAGCCCGTTCGGAAGCGATGGGTTGCGAAACGTCTTGGGCCTTTGTTTGACGGCCCCGAGGCAAGTGCTTTACAATCGTATCGAGCGAAGAGCCGAGGCCATGATTCATCGTGGCCTCGTGGAAGAGACAAGGGAGCTTATGAGATAAGGCAAGCTCTCCGGGCCCGCCGCCAAAGCCATAGGCTACGGCGAAGCCGCCAGCTATTTGAGGGGCGAGATCGGACTTGACCGGGCGGTGGCCCTGATCAAACAGCGCTCGCGCAACTTGGCGAAGCGGCAGTTGACTTGGTTTAGAAAAGAGAGCGGGCTCATTTGGCTCGACATTGACAGGGAGGCTTGGAAATCAAATGCAATGGAACGAATCAGGCGATGGCGGGAAGCGCCCGGCCGCCAACCGGGAAATTAACATCCAGAACCAGCTCCTCAACTTCGTGAGGAAGGACCGCTCGCTGGTCACGATATTCCTCGTCTCCGGGAAGAAGTTCGTCGGCCAGGTCGTTGGCTTCGACCGGTACACGATCCACGTCCGGGGCCGCGACTACGACCAGATCGTCTTCAAGCACGCGATCACGAACGTCTCGGTGCCCAGGCACGTGATGCAGAAGATGATGGGCGCGCCGCTGGATGAGGTGGCGCCCGAAGCAGAAGCGAGCCTACCCGCCCCCGACGGCGGCGGGGATGACGCCCACCACGACGGAGAGGGTTGAACGGTGGTTGACCTCGAGCTTCTCAGGAAGGTCGGCTTCTTTTCCGAGCTTGAGGCAAAGGACCTGGCCGCCATCAGGGACGTGGCGGAGGTCCGCCCCTTCCAGAAAGGGAAGCTTCTCTTCTGCGAAGGCGATCGCGGAGACGCGCTGTACCTCGTTCTGAAGGGAAAGGTCAAGGCGACTTTGCTCGCGGAGGACGGCAGGGAAATTATTCTTTCCCTGCTCGGTCCCGGCGAAATCGTCGGGGAGATGGCGCTCTTCGACGTGGAGGAGCGCCGCTCCGCCACGGTCGAAACGCTCGAGGACTCCGAGCTGATGGTCCTCTCCGGGCAGGCCTTTCTCGATGTCATGGCCTCGCGTCCGGGCATAGCGACGAACGTCATAAGGACGCTCTCACAGAGGCTCCGCGACACTTCGTGCCGCATCCGCAATCTGGTTTTCCTGGACACTTACAGCAGGGTGGGCCGCTACCTCGTGGAACTCGCGCGCAAGCAGGGGCGCGAGCTTGCCGACGGCTCGCTTCTCGTGATGCGCCCGACACACCAGGAGATAGCCAACTACCTGGGCACCACGCGGGAAACCGTGTCGCGCGCCATGCGCGACTTGCAGGAACAGGGACTGCTGAAAGTCGTCGGGCGCAGGGTCATTCTCTACAGGGTCAACTCTTGAC
>DAHXMK010000186.1 GCA_027365515.1 Candidatus Aminicenantota bacterium | reverse complement strand
TTCAAGCAGCTCAGGCTACAGCAAGGCCATCCCGAAATAGTTAAGCTTCTGGGCAGGCTCAAGTACCGGACGTCGTACGGCCAGAACGTTCTCAACCACAGCATCGAGGTCGCGGAGCTCTGCGGGAGCATGGCGGCCGAGCTGGGCCTCGACGTGAAGCTGGCGAAGCGCGCGGGACTCTTGCACGACATCGGGAAGGCGATAGACGTGGAGCGGGAGGGGACGCACCCGGAGCTTGGCGGCGAGGCGGCCCGGAAGTACGGCGAGCACGAAGTCGTGGTCAACGCCATCGAGAGCCACCACGAGGACGTCGAGGTGATCCACCCGATAAGCATCCTCGTGGCTGTATGCGACGCGATCTCCGGCTCGCGGCCGGGGGCGAGGCGGGCCTCGATGGCCGACTACATCAAGAGGATCGAGGCCCTCGAAGGGCTCGTCCAGGGGTTCAACGGCGTCGAGCAGTGCTTCGCGCTTCAGGCCGGGCGCGAAATCAGGGTCATAGTGAAGACCGACCGCGTCGGCGACAACAGGCTCTCTTTCCTCGCCTCGGACATATCGAAGAAGATCGAGGAGGAGATGGACTACCCCGGCCGCGTGAAGGTGACGCTCATCCGCGAGATGAAGGCGGTCGAGTACGCCGGGACGGCGTGAGCAGGTGAAGAGCGCCCGCGGGCCGCTGGCCTGGAAGGAAAGCAGATGATCGAAGGGGCTTTCGTTGCTGGCGGGAAGCCTGCCATTGAAGGGTTCGGCGTAAGGGACGCCTCCCTCTTTCCGGTGGCCGAGTCGCTTTTGGCGGGAAGGCGGCTCACGTTCGATGACGGGGTCGCCCTTTTCAAGAGCCACGACCTGCACGCAATCGGCGCCATGGCCAACGCCGCGCGCGAAAAGCGCCACGGGAACCGCGCCTACTTCAACGTCAACCGGCACATCAACCACACCAACATCTGCATTTCCGGCTGTTCATTCTGCGCCTTCGCGAAGAAACCTGGAGCGCCGGGAGGCTACAGGCTTGGCCTTGACGAGATCGTGAAGAAGGCGACTTGCAAGCCCGGCGAAAGGTGGGAGGAGATACACATCGTCGGCGGCCTCGACCCGCAGGTGAGCTTCTCAGATTGCATCGAAATGATAAGGGCGATCAGGCGCGCCAATCCCACGGCTCATCTGAAGACCTTCACGCTCGTTGAAGTTGACTACTACGCGAAGCGCGAGAAAAAGAGCCCCAGGGAAATTCTCGCCGCGCTCAGAGAGGCGGGGATGGGTTCCATGCCTGGAGGCGGCGCCGAGATACTCGGCGAAAACATCAGGAAGAGGATATGTCCGAATAAGATCTCCGGGGAACGGTGGCTGGAACTGGCCCGAACGGCCCACGAAATGGGCATCCCGACGAATTGCACGATGCTCTACGGCCACGTCGAGACGGCCGAGGACCGCGTGGACCACATGCTCAAGCTCCGGGCTCTCCAGGACGAGACGCAAGGCTTCATGGCCTTCATACCGCTCCAGTTCAACAAGGAGAACACCCCCTACGAACACCTGCCGGAAGTCACTGGAGAGGACAACCTGAAAACGATCGCCGTCGCCAGGCTCCTTTTGGACAACATTCCGCACATCAAGGTCTATTGGGTGATGGTCGGCCTGAAGATAGCGCAGGTGGCGCTCTGGTACGGGGCGGACGACATTGATGGCACGGTGGTGGAGGAACGAATCACCCACGACGCCGGCGCCAAGACCCCCGCGGGACTGTCGCTCGGCGAGCTTCTCCACGTCATACGCCGCGCCGGAAGGCAGCCCGTGGAGAGGGACACCCTATACAACCCGCTGAAAATCTACGCTCAGTAGAGCCGTCAGGGCGGCTATTCGCCTGGCGGGCCGTTGAAAATTCCTTGGGGAGTAAAAGGGACTGCTCAGCCGTCTGCTAAAGTGAATTCCCACGTGCAGGCGCGCTTCTCGTTGGGCTCAGGGGAGCAATGGATGCAGCGCGTCTGGATGCGTGGATCAATGGTCGTGGCGAAGGAGCGGAATTCCTCTTCGCCAACCGGGCGGCATGGGAAAGGGGCGAGCCCTTTTCTATAGCGCGCCTCCTGGACGCGGCATGCGTCCATCGCGAACCGGAGCTTCTTGCGGTCCGATGACCACTCGCAGTGTTGCGCGTTGACGAGAGCGTACATCCGTAAGGAGAGCGCCCTTTCGAGCGCTTCGAGCCCGCCGCGTTCCGGCAGCTTGGCAAGCTCCATGATCCTGCGCGCCTCAGCCTTCGCGAATCGGCCCCAAGTAACGGCGTCGAGCGCCATAGCCTCGTCAATGCCGAGTCTCTCCTCGGCCGCCAAGAACCAGCAGCCGTCGTGGGCGAGCCAATTCTTCGCGAAGGCCTTCAGCGCTTCAAGCAGCTCTTCCCTGGACATCTCCGCGTAAGGGTTCACGCCGTGCCTCCACGTAGCCTAGTCGAGAAAGCCGTGCTCTTTCATCCATCCGTCGTTGAAGATGGTGCTCAGATAGCGCGATGCGCCGTCTGGAAAGATCGTCACGATGCGCGCCGGCTTGTCGAGCTTTCGGGCCAGGTCAAGAGCAACCTTCATCGCCGCGCCGCTCGAACCTCCCGCGAGAATCGCCTCCCTGCGGACGATTTCACGGCAAGTAAGAAAGGCCTCTTTGTCCGAGACGGTGACGACGTCGTCCAGGTTCGAGAAGTCGGCGCACCCGATGATGAACTCATCCCCCAGCCCTTCGAGAAGGTAAGGGGCGGGCTCCTTGCGCTTTCCGGTCTTGAAGTAGTGGGCGAAGACGGAGCCCTCGGAATCCACCGCTATCACTTTGATCCTCGGGTCGCGCTCCTTCAGGTAGCGGGCCGTTCCTCCAATCGTTCCTCCCGTACCCATTCCGGCGACCAGGTAATCAATGCGCCCTTCCATCTGTTCCCAGATCTCGGGGCCGGTGGTCAGGTAGTGGGCCTCGTTGTTCTCGCGGTTGTTGTGCTGGTCGGGGAAGTAGCAGCACGGCGTCTCGGCCGCGAGCCTCGGGGTGATCTTGTTGTACGAGTTTGGGGATTCCGGCGGAAGCGTGTGGTCCACCTTCACCACCTCGACGCCGAGCGCTTCAAGCTGGGCCAGTTTTTCAGGGCTTATGCTGTCTCTGACCACGACCTTGAGGCGGCAGTCGTTCTGAACCGCCGCCATCGCGAGGCCCATGGCCGTGTTGCCTGAGGAGTTCTC
>DAHXMK010000173.1 GCA_027365515.1 Candidatus Aminicenantota bacterium | reverse complement strand
GGCGATCTTGAATCCGGCCTCCTCCTCGACTTCGGCGGCGACGCGCGAGAGAAGGCCCGAGACGCCGGAGTCCCCGGCTTCGAGGCTGCCAGCGACGGCCTCGGGGATGAAGAGGTAATCTCCACGGTCGGGCAATGGAAGCGCAAGTTCTTTCCGAAAATAAACCGGGACGCGGATGCCGGGCCGGTAGGCCATGTAGGGGAGGCCGCCAAGTTCGTAGTAGAGCGCGATGGCCACGGCGTCAAAGCCGCGCCTGTGGATGTATTCGTAAACGTAGGGCCGCGAGGCGCTGCCGTCGGCGTACCTATTCCTGTATCGCCGACTCAACAGCGTCAGAAAGCCTCCTTCCTCTTTCGATGCGGGGCCGAGATCCTCGATGGCGACGACCGTTTTATCGTTCGTCATGCGTCATCCTTTAGCGGATGGACAACGAACCTTCCGCCGGCCTCCTGCTCGATGGTGGCGGCCAGGACCGACGGATCATGCTCGAAGAAGAGCGTCCATCCGCCGCGCGCGGCCTCGGGCAGGATTCTTTTCTTGGTGGCGAGCGTTTCGGTGGGGTAGAGGTCGTAGGCCATGATCCAGGGCAACGGGATATGGTGCGACGTCGGCACGCAGTCGGCCAGGTAGAGCCCCGTCTTGCCGCCGGAATGAATCATCAGCCCTTGCAAGCCCCTCGTGTGGCCGGGAAGCGGCTCCACGGCGAGGCCGCTGGCTATCTCGGATTCTCCGTCGAGAAGCTCCATCCGCCCTTCGTCGAAAAGCGGCTTGTAATTTTCGGAGAAGTAAGAGGCCCTGTTTCGCTCGTTGGCGGCCATGGCCTCGTCGAACTCGGAGCGCTGGACGAGGTAGCGGGCGTTGGGGAAGACCGGGGCTATCCGGCCATCCTCGCCGCGCGAAGTGTTGCCCCCGGCGTGATCAAAATGGAGGTGCGTGTTCACCACGATATCAATGGCCGAGGGCGTCAAGCCTCGTGCCGCGAGCTCCCCTTCGAGCAGGGAATGGCCGAGGGCGTACATTTCATGGAACTTCGCGTCCTCCTTGTCACCGGCTCCGGTGTCAACAAGGATGTTCTTGCCTCCGGCCTTGATGAGGAGAACGTTCATGGTCATGGAAATCCGGTTCTTCTCGTCCGGGGCCATTTTCTTTTCCCACAGGACGCGAGGGATCACGCCGAACATGGCGCCGCCGTCGAGCCTGAACCGGCCGGCAACCAGCGGGTGGACTTCAATCTCTCCAAGCCGCATCAAGGCGCTCCTTCATTGGTGCTCCTCCTCCCTGATAATAGGAAGAACAACCGAGAAGACGGAACCCTTCCCGACCTCGGAGGCGACTTCGATCTTTCCTCCCAGAAGCCCGGTCATGCGGTCGGCGATCGAAAGGCCCAGCCCGGTTCCGGAATGGCGCCTTGAGTCGGAGCCGTCAACTTGGCGGAACTCGTCGAATATCATCGGCAGCGACTCGGCCGGAATGCCAGGCCCGGTGTCGGAGACGCTGAAGATCAATCTCGTCTCTTCGCGCTTGACATCGAGGATGGCACCGCCGCTTTCGGTGAACTTGTAGGCGTTGCTCAGAAGGTTGGTGACCACCTTGCGGAGCATCTCCTCGTCGCACCGTATGCTCTGAGGAAGGCCCTCGCCGAGGTGGACGGCAAACGAGAGCCCCTTGTGGCTGAAGAGAGGCGACATGCTCTCTTTTAGGTTTTCCACGAAACCGGAAAGCTGAAAGTCGTGAAACCTAGGCTCGAGCTGGTGGCGCTTGAGCCTGGCCAGGTCAAGAAGATCGTTGATGAGGTCTTCGAGAAGCCTGGCGTTTCTTCTTATCAGGTCGAGCTGGTGGCGTTGGATCGTAGGCGCCGCTGGCCCGAGGTAGCGCTCCAGGACTTCGGAGGTGACCAGAATGGTAGTCAGCGGCGTCCGCAATTCGTGGGTGATGTTGGCGACGAACTGTTCCTGAAGCCGCCCCGCCTCTTCGAGCCTGTAAAGGCTCTGGCGGAGCGCGGCGGTTTTCGTCTCGAGCTGCTCCTTCGCCGCTCCGAGCTCTTCTTCGAGCCGCGTTATCCTTGCCGCGTCGTCCGCCATGGCTCAGCCGACCCTGTTTTCGAGCTTGACGCCCGCCACTTCAACGGAGATAAGGTCACCGGGAGAAAGCTTCCCAACACCGGCGGGCGTCCCCGTGGCGATGATGTCGCCGGGCTCCAGCGTCATCACGCTTGAAATGAAGCGGACGATCTCGGGGATTGGGAAAGCCATGGCTGAGGCACTTCCTCGTTGGACTTCGCGTCCATTGAGAAGAGTCCGGACTTCAAGGTTGGATGGGTCTTTGACGGGGACGATCCACGGGCCGACCGGACAAAATGTATCAAAGGATTTGGCCCTCGTGAATTGGACGTCTTTCTTCTGAAGGTCGCGCGCCGTGACATCGTTCAGCGGCGTGACGCCGGCGACGTAGGCCATCGGGTCTTCTTTGGGGCCGATGAGATGGCAGGCGGACCTGATGACGACCCCGATCTCGCCCTCGTACTCG
>DAHXMK010000157.1 GCA_027365515.1 Candidatus Aminicenantota bacterium | reverse complement strand
ATGCTGGTGCTTGGTTCCGCCGCCGGTTTCCTGATAGGTTCGCTCATGCCTTTCCTCTTCATCTGCGGATGCACGGGAGCGCTCCTTCTTCTCCTGGCGGCCATGGCGATCATCCTGATCCCGATGATGGGCAAGAAGGGCGGAGCCGCTCCCGCCGTAAGGTCCCTTGTAATTCTGGCTCTCGTCAGCTTCGCATTCGCCGCCTCGACGCCCCTGTGGGCCGACGACGGCGGCTGGCAGGAATCGGGCGCCACCATGAGCAGTTGGTGGCACAGCCAGGGCTCCGGGCAGGCGATAGCGCAGGGCGTGCCTCCGGCGATAGGAGCGGCGGCCGGGGTTGCCGCGGGGGCGGCCGCCGCTGCTGCCGCCGCTGCCGCGGCTGGAGCCGCGGGAGCGGGCGTTCCTTCGCCAACCGGCTACGGCGAAAGCGGCGCCCCGTATTGGGGCGACGGCTCCCCGCAAAATCCATTCACGGACACCCCGCCAGGCGAGAGCCCGATGCCGCCGGGCTGGTCTGGCGACGGGTCGGTTGAAAGTCCATTCACCAACGAGGGTGCGGAGCCATCCCCGCCCGAACCCGAGCCGCAACCGGAGCCTCAAGAGCCTCCTTCCAGCGGCTCGAACGAAACCGAAGGCTCGCAAGAGGGAGATGTACCGACCGAAGGGTCCTCGCCTGGAGAGTCGGGTGAAGATGGCGGAAGCGAAGAGCAGACGGAGGGGGCGGCCGGGGATGGCGAGGCCGAGCCCGATACTGAAGATGACTCCGGCGGTGAAGAGGCCCAGGATGACGGCGAAGGCGAGGATGATTCCGCCGGAGATGAAAGCGGCGCCGATGAAGGCTCTCAAGAGACGGCCGCCGAAGGCGCGGCCGGGGCAGAGGGAACGGCTGCGGGCACCAAGGACGGAACGTCTCCCGAGGATGGCGGAAGCTCCCTTTCGGACTGGGCTAGCTGGGCAAAGGATTTCTCGACCAATGTCATCGGAACCGACGAGGGCAAGGGGCTTATCAAGTCCTTCCTGAACCAGGTCGGCGACCTGGGCGCATTCTCGGACGAGAGCGTGAAGGCTTTTCAGGAGATGGTCCGCAACAACACCGTCATAGGCCTTGGCGGCGAGGTCAAGGTGACCAACCAGGCGTGGCAGGACATCATGCGCAACAAGATGCTCAACTCCTCCTGGGCGTCGAAGATCGTCAACGGACTCGATTCCGGAGCCACGATCGTTGGCGTCATCTCGGACGCCATAAGCAACATAGGCCAGGGCGACGCATGGTACTACGGCATCGGAAAGGCGTGCGGGAGCAACGCCCTGATGTCCGCCCTCACGAGCAAGAATCCAGGGCTCGCTGTCATGGAGCTTACAAACTTCCTGGCCTTCGGCGGATCGAAGGCGTCGGACATCATCAGCCCGGCCAAGAACATCGGTGGCGCTTTCAACATGCTTACGGACAGGTTGACCGACAGCGCCAACGGGACGGACGTCGCGGGCAACCGGATAAAGAACGGAGACTACGGCTCGACGATCAAGAATGTCGGCGACGCTTCGGAAGTGGCGGCCGAGTGGACTTACGGCGACCGCGACCAGGTGAACAAGGATCTCGGCGACTGGGTCAGCGACCAGAAGAATTGGGACGAGGCGTATAACCAGTCTCACGATTTGTGGGATCCGGGGAAGGACGCCGGCGCCATCAAGCAAACGCTTTGCGGCGCCGGGGAGTTGACCACCGACGCCTTCATCAAAGGCGGCGAGCTCGCGGGCAAGGCAGGAAAGTGGCTGGGAAGCTGGTTCCCGTGATAAAGCTCAAGGAGTAAGGCCCGATGCCGATACTCGCCTACAGGCCGGA
>DAHXMK010000121.1 GCA_027365515.1 Candidatus Aminicenantota bacterium | reverse complement strand
GTTCGGCAGTCTCTCCCTGGAAGGATAATCCCACCTGACGCCGTCCATCGTCAGCAGAATGACCGTCCGCTGGGGCTTGGGATTCGCCGATGGCGCGGCGGCGATGGCCGCCAGAAGGCAGGCAAGCGCGAGGAGCCTGCCCCACGGCTTCATTCGCCGGCTCCGAACTTGCGCGCCAGATTCAGCGCATGGCCGAGCTCCGCCTTCTTGCCGCGAACGAGGCCGTCCGCCTTTGCCACCTTCGTTTCGAGAAGCGCCTTGGCGAAGGCGGCCGACGGCGTGAGCCCGGCGGCCTTCAGGTCCTTCCCGGTGATCTCCAGTTTCAGGAAACGGTCCCGCGTGATGAAATCGCGTATGAGCGCCTGCTCCTGCGGCTTGTCAACCTGCGCCAGCAGATAGAGCACGAAGAGCATCGGCTTGTCGTGCAACAGCCTGAAGACGGCGCCCGCGCTCTTGGCCTCCATCGCCAGGCTCTGGCGGGATTTCCATGCGAGAGAGCGATACTCGGCGAGCAGTCCTTTCAACGGCGACTGGAACGGGTACCTCGCGCAAAGGTGAGGAAGCCGGTGTCCTCGTAAATCCCAAGGAGCATGAGGGTGGCGAGATTTTTGTCGGGCGTGATGCCGGATGCCATCAGCTCTTCCACCATCAGGCTGGAGCACGCCCCTGCGTCCTTGATGAGGTTCATCTCGCCCTTGATGGAAACCTGCGCCGGGTGGTGGTCGAAGACGTCAACGGAAACCGGAGGATCCTTGTCCAGAAGAAGGGCCAGTCCTCCGAGCCTCGCCCTGTCGGCCACGTCAACGCAGACGAGCTTTTCGACGGAGGCGAGGTCGAGGCCGTGGACCGAAAGCACCTCCGGGAGCCACGAGGCGTTGTCGTCAATGTAACGCCGCAAGAGGGCCTCGCAAGCCCCGGGAAAAACCAGCTTCGCTTCCTTGTAAAGAAGCCCGGCGGCCGCCATGCTCGCCAGCGAATCGAAGTCGGCGTTTGTGTGCGTAGTGATGATCACCATCGGACAATCACCTGCATCCGAACCGCCGAAAGTCCCCGCCTTTGGCGCGAGGCGGACAAGGCGTGGCGGAATCCGCCGGAGCGAACCGGCTCCGCGGGCTTACTTGCCGCCCTGTGATTTTTCCTCTATCTTGTCGCCCGCCTTTTGGAGCGCCTCGCCAGTCTTTTCGGTTGCCTTTCCTACCGCTTTCACCGTCTTGTTGGCGGCCTTGTCAATCGCGCGCCCGGCCTTTTCCATGGGGCCGTTCTTTTCAGCGCAGGAGAGGGCGAGCCCGATGGCGAGGAGGGTAAAGAGAACCGCGGTCATCTTTCCGAGTCTCATTTTCGGTTCCTCCGATTTCAAAAACGCCGCCCGCGGCCGGGATATTTCTCCTGGGTCAGCCCACCGCGACACCCGCGAGCCTGCCGAGCAGGTGCGTCAGCGCGGCGACGCCCGAGCCCACGAGCAACATTCTTGTCCCGCTTTTCCAGAAGCTCTTGCCGGTGAAAATGGAAAGGACCGCCCCGACGGCGAAGAGGCTCGCGCCGCTGACGGCTGCGGATATCAACACCCCGCTCTTGCCGTGGACGAAGAAGAAAGGGGCGAGCGGCACCAGCGCTCCCAGGACGAAGGCGCCGAACGAGCTAAGCGCCGCTCCCCACGGTGAACCCAGCTCCGAAGGGTCGAGCCCAAGCTCCTCCCTGGCGAGCGTGTCCAGGGCGGAGTCGTGGTTGGCAAGAATCGAGCGGGCCAGCTCGGACGCCTGCTCCTTCGGAATCCCCTTGGCGCGGTAGATCAGCTCAAGCTCCTTCGCCTCCTCTTCCGGGGACGATTGCAGCTCCTCGCCCTCTTTCTCGATCTCGCGCTCGAACAGTTCCCGCTGGGAGCGCACCGAAACGTACTCGCCCGCCGCCATGGAGAAGGCGCCGGATATCATCCCGGCGAAGCCGGCAAGGAGGACCATCTGGTGTTCGGTGGCCGCGCCTGCGGAGGCCGTTCCACCGGCCATTCCCATGATGAGGCAGAAGTTCGAAAGCAAGCCGTCGTTCACGCCGAAGATCGCCGCGCGCAGGTTGCCGCCGCGCGAAGTGCGGTGCCACGCTTCCGGCTTCGCGGGCGAGGCCCCGCCGCCTGATTCGGCGAGCTTTGAAAAAACGACGGCGTGAGAGTGCTCCTGCCTCGGGAGCCCGAGCGCCTCGGCGTCCTTCTGCCCCCTGTAGCCGTCGGTCGCGTTGGCTTCGAGCGCCTGAGCGACCGGCATGACCGCCCTCGCGCCCAGCCGCCTCGCGAGAAACGCGAAGAGGCGCGTGCGCGCCGAAGGCGAGGCCTTCGTCTCCTCGCCGGCGTCGCGCAGCTTTTCGGCCCAGACCGCGGCGTGGCTCCGCTCGACACCCGCAAGCTCGCTCAAAATGGATTTCCTCTCGGGGTCGGCCTCCGCCTCGGCGAGCGCGTCGTAGAGCGCCGCCCCGTCAATCTCGTCCTGGAGGTTGCGCCTGATGCGCTCCGCCTCTTTCGCGTCGAGCTTCGGTACTTTCGGCTTTTCGGGCGCGGCTTGATCAGCCATTCGCCGTCCTCCTCCCTCTTAGCTTCGCACCATCAAGCCCCGCTGGCAAGAGGGCGGCCTCAGCAGTGGGAGATCGGTGAACATCTCTCTGGTGGATAAGTTCAGATACATGTGAGACGGATGGGATAAGATTAGGGGGAAGCTGCGGAGCGAAAGGAGGCTTCCCCCGGTGCAGTGGAAATGTTGGCCAAAGGAGTTGTATGGCGTC
>DAHXMK010000112.1 GCA_027365515.1 Candidatus Aminicenantota bacterium | reverse complement strand
CTCCTTGTAACGCCTGAGAAGATTCGGAATGACCCCCTCGAAGGCGTGCTGGAACTGGTAGCGGTTCTGCTCCCTCTGGATGTCGTAGGCAAGCTTCTTCCCGTTCGTTCCGTACAAGACCGCCTGGCGCGCGTCGGCTGGCAGCTTGTAGAAGGGAACCTTTACGGAAAAGCCCATGTGTTTGGCGAGCCCCTCCAAAAGGTCCCTGTACCAACCCTCGGCAGGCCAGGGAGCCAGCGCGCCGTCGGCTATGGAGAGCGCGGGATTGGGGACGATCTTCGCCGGGTCGAGCTCCATCTTGGCGCCGAGGCCCGAACACTCCGGGCAGGCGCCGTGGGGCGAATTGAAGGAGAAGAGCCGCGGTTCCATCTCCGGCAGCGCGACGCCGCAGTTCGGGCAGGCCAGCTTTTCCGAGAAGAGGCGGTCGCTCTCGTCCGAGAGGCGGTGGATTATCAAAAGCCCTTCGCTCTTCTTCAGCGCAAGCTCGGCCGATTCCGTCAACCGGCCTTCAATGCCGGGGCGGATGACGAGCCTGTCAACGACCAGCTCGATGGTGTGGCTCTTGTGGCGGGCAAGCTCGGGTATTTCAGAAAACTCCGCGACCTTCCCGTCAATCCTCGCCCTGACGAAGCCGTCGCGCCGCGCCTCCTCAAGAAGCTTGCGGTATTCGCCCTTCCTTCCGCGCACCAGGGGCGCTAGCACCAGGACGCGCTCTCCCTCGGGCAGCAGCATCACCTGGTCCACCATCTGCTGGACGGTCTGGCTCTCGATCGCCCTTCCGCAGTCGGGGCAGAAGGGATGGCCGACGCGGGCGTACAACACGCGGAGATAGTCGTAAATCTCGGTGACGGTGCCGACGGTCGAGCGCGGGTTGTGAGAGCTCGATTTTTGCTCGATGGAGATGGCCGGGGAGAGCCCCTCGATTGCGTCCACGTCCGGCTTTTCCATCAGGTCAAGAAACTGCCTAGCGTAAGCGGAGAGCGACTCGACGTACCGCCTCTGCCCCTCTGCGTAGAGCGTGTCGAAGGCGAGGCTCGATTTTCCGGAGCCGGAGAGCCCCGTTATGACGACCAGCTTGTTCTTGGGAATCTCAAGGTCAACATCCTTGAGGTTGTGCTCCCTCGCGCCTCGTATGCGTATCTCTTCCACGCCGCCTCCGAAACTTCAATTCTACCAAAGAGTTGCCATCCTGAAAAGCGCCACTGAATACTGGGAAAAGAATGAACCGCGAAGGGGCTAGGACCTCAAGCACGCAGGGTGAGGAAGGAGAAGGACCAGCGGTGGCTTGGCAATTTAGGTAGCCTTGTGCTTCGATCAGGCGAGCGGCTTAGCTTTTAGAGTAGGCAGCCCGGCACTTTGGGTAGCTCTATGCTTCGGTTAAGTAAGGTCCATATCTTTTTGGGTAGGCAGCTTGACATTTTGGGTAGATGGCTGCTTTCGTCTTAGCCAGGACCATACCTTTGGGGTATAGTGGCATACCCGTTTGAAACAGGCGCGGTTCCACCCGAATGGGGGGTGGATTCAGAAAATGTTCCCCTTGCTTTCGCCAAGGCAAGAACAAGTTCTAAATTCTCGGGACGCATTATTTTAGCCGTTTCCGCGCTTGGGCCTCGCTCCAGTGGATGGCGCTTGGGCGGGGAAGGGAATTACCGTTGAGATGCGGAAGTGAATCGGCAAGTACTGTCAGAGCGTCTTGATCATGTGAAGCGAGGCCCATTCGCCTCCCGAGACGCGGCTAATCAGAGGCTTCGACGGGAAGAGGCGCCGGTCAATCTCCTCGTCGGAAAGCCCCTGCTCGCGCAGAGCTTCAACCTTTTCTCGAAGCTCAAGAAGGTAACTTAGCTTCTGCTTGAAGAGCGCCGGGCCTCCTTGGAGCGGCCCCTCGTGCGCGCCGAGGATGAGGCGGAATGGAAGCTCGGCAAGGCTTTCGAGGGAGAGGATTGTTTTCGAGAGGTCTTCGTCCTTCAATACGAGGCGCGGCCTGGCCGTGAGAAAAAAGTCCCCGGTGAAAAGCCAGCCCTCTTTCTCCTCGAAGAAAACGACGTGGTCCTGGGTGTGGCCGGGAGCGCCAATGACGCGCAGAGAGTGGCGGTTTGTCTCGACCGTTTCTGGAAGCGGCATCGCCGGGAATGGCGGGCGCCGTCCCCAGATAAGCCTTCTGTAGAGCGGAAGCTTGGGCTCAACCCCGATTTCGTTTTGGGCGGCCTCCGGCGCGAAGACCGTCACGCCTCTCGATGCGAGCATCGCCGCGTTGGCGCAGTGGTCCTCGTGGACGTGGGTCAGAAGAAGCCGCTCGGGGAGCCTCCCGCTGAAGTAGCGCAAGAATGGCCGCCTCAGCTTCCACGAGGCGGCGTCAATGAGGACGTCGTCCACGACATAGACGAAGACTTTCAGGCTGTAAGTCAGGAGCCTGGCCTTGCCCCACCAGTAAGTGAGGCCATCCATCTGGCCGCTTCCCCACCTTTCGCTCAACCCGGCCTCCTCAAAGCGTCGCGGCCGCCAATGAAGATTCACTGCCCGCGCGAGAAAAGCCCCTTTCCCGCTGGGATAGTATATTCGTTCTGGCGCCGAAAGAGAGCGGGGGTTATACTCTCATTGCGGCGGGCGGCGCCGCGGCTGGAGGCGGTTAGTGGTAGATTTCCTCCTGCGCTTGTTGAAGGCCGGGCTTGAATCACTCTATGTTTTTCTTGGGCGCGTCCCGGCTTTCGAGTTGTTGCGGCGGTCGTTCGGGTGGGACGATGAGTCGGCGGGCGCGGGGGCGCTCGTCCTAGCCGTGATTATAGCGGCGCTCATCGGCTTGGCCCTCTTTGTATTCTTTTGGGTCTTCCTGCGAAACGCCCCGTCGGATGGAGGCGGAGATAAGCTGAGGAGGCTCTTCAGACGGTGAGAACAGCAGCCCTCGATGCGATTTGGCGAAAAGCGGCTGCCCTTTCTCTTTTGGGCGTG
>DAHXMK010000088.1 GCA_027365515.1 Candidatus Aminicenantota bacterium | reverse complement strand
GCTTACATGTCCAACTCCCCTTGTCCCGCATGCAATGGCCAAAGGCTGAAGAGAGAAGCGCTCTCGGTCAAGGTGGGCGGGCTCTCCATCGCGGAGTTGACGGACCTCCCGGTCACCGAGGCGTTAAAGGCGGTCGCCGCCTTCGACCTGACGCCACAAGAGCGCGAGATCGCCAGAATGGTTTTCAGGGAGATCGAGGCGAGGCTCACCTTCCTCAAGAATGTGGGGCTCGGATACCTGACGCTTTCCCGTTCCGCGACGACGCTCTCGGGCGGAGAGGGCCAGCGGATCAGGCTCGCGACACAGGTTGGAAGCCAGCTCACCGGCGTCCTCTACGTCCTGGACGAGCCCTCGATCGGCCTGCACCAGCGCGACAACAGGCGGCTTCTGGACACTCTCGTCTCGATGCGCGACCTTGGGAATACGGTGGTGGTCGTCGAGCACGACGAGGAGACGATTCGTAGCGCCGACTACGTGGTTGACTTGGGGCCGGGCGCTGGAGCCGCCGGGGGCGAAGTTGTCGCGAGGGGAACGGTGGCCGACCTCTGCTCCGAGCCGCGCTCGGTCACCGGCGCCTACTTGTCAGGGAAAAAGTCCATCCCCGTTCCTTCCCAAAGGCGGAAGCCCTCCGAGATGCTTTGGGTGCGAGGCGCGAAGGAGCACAACCTCAAGAATATTGACGCCGGCTTTTCGCTGGGCGCCTTCAACGTCGTGACCGGGGTTTCGGGCTCGGGGAAGTCAACGCTGGTTCACGACGTGCTCTACAAGGGGCTGGTGAGGAAGATTTACCATGGAATAGAGCGCCCGGGCAAACACGACCGGATCGAAGGCTGGCAGCGTCTCGACAAAGTCATCGAGATAGACCAGTCCCCGATAGGCCGGACGCCGCGAAGCAATCCCGCCACCTACACGGGGCTCTTCGGCCCAATCAGGGACCTCTTCGCTCAGGTGCCGGAGGCGAGGGCGCGCGGCTACAGGCCGGGGCGATTCTCCTTCAACGTTAAGGGAGGGCGCTGCGAGGCGTGCCAGGGCGACGGCGTTCTCCAGATAGAGATGCACTTCCTGCCCGACGTTTACGTCACCTGCGACACCTGCAAGGGCAGGCGCTACAACCGGGAGACGCTCGAAGTGCGCTACAAGGCAAGGAGCGTCGCCGAAGTTTTGGAAATGACGGTAAGCGAGGCGCGCAATTTTTTCTCGGCGGTGCCGCTCGTGGCGCGCAAGCTTCAGACGCTCGAAGACGTCGGGCTAGGCTATCTCAGGCTCGGGCAGCGGGCGACGACGCTCTCTGGCGGCGAGGCGCAGAGGATCAAGCTCGCCAGGGAGTTGAGCCGCAGGGCGACAGGCAAGACGCTCTACGTTCTTGACGAGCCGACCACGGGCCTTCACTTCGAGGATGTCAGCCACCTTTTGGACGTTCTCCAGAGGTTGGTGGATCAGGGGAACACGGTGGTCGTGATAGAGCACAACCTGGATGTGATAAAGTGTTCCGACGCCGTCATTGACCTGGGGCCGGAGGGCGGCGACGGCGGCGGCGGCGTGATCGCGGCCGGCACGCCGGAAGAAGTGGCGGAATCGAAGGTGTCGTTCACCGGCCGTTATTTGAAGAGCATCCTTACTCGAGGGGGATGATATGTGGCAGCCAGAGCCTTACCGAATCAAGATGGTGGAGCCGATACGGCTTCCCGAGAGAGTGGAGCGGGAAAAGTACTTGGAGCAGGCCGGGTACAATCTCTTTCTGGTTCCAGCCGAAGCCGTCTTCGTGGACCTTCTGACCGACTCCGGGACGGGGGCCATGAGCGACCGGCAGTGGAGCGCTCTCATGCGCGGCGATGAATCGTACGCCCAGGCGCGCTCCTGGTTCCGCTTCTACGAGGCGGTCAAGGGTTTCACCGGGATGGAGCACGTCCTGCCGTGCCACCAGGGGCGCGCGGGCGAGAACGTCCTTTTCAGCGAAATCTCGAAGCCAGGCCTGACGATCCCGAGCAACAACCACTTCGACACGACGCGCGCCAACATTGAGTTCTACGGGGCCGAGGCGCTCGACCTGGTCGTTCCGGAGGGACGCGATCCTCACAAGATACTTCCGTTCAAGGGGAACCTCGACCTTGGCCGGCTCGAAGAGACGCTGAAGAAACTCGGGCGGCAGAAAGTTCCCCTGGTGATGTGCACCGTGACCAACAACACGGGCGGAGGCCAGCCGGTCTCCCTCGCCAACATCCGGGGCACCTCGGAGATCTGCCACCGCCACGGCGTGCCGTTCTTCCTGGATGCCTGCCGGTTCGCGGAAAACGCCTGGTTCATCAAGCAGCGCGAGCCGGAATACAAGAACAAAAGCGTTCGCGAGATCGTCAGGGAGATGTTCTCCTTTGCCGACGGCGCGACTATGAGCGCCAAGAAGGACGGCCTCGGCAACATAGGCGGCTTCATCGCCCTGAGGGACGAGGCGCTGGCAAAGCGCCTCCAGAGCGCCCTCATTCTCAGAGAGGGCTTCCTCACTTACGGAGGCCTCGCCGGGCGCGACCTCGAAGCATTGGCGCAGGGTTTCGAGGAAGTGCAGGAGGAATCCTACCTTCAAGCGAGGGTCGGCCAGATCGCCGATTTCGGAGAGGCGCTCAAGGCGCACGGCGTCTCGATCCTCGAGCCCACGGGCGGCCACGCGGTGTATCTTGACGCCAAGTCGGTCTTCCCGAAGCTGCCGGCGGAACGCTTTCCCGCGCAGGCGTTGACCGTAGCGCTCTACCGCGAGGGAGGCGTCAGAGGAGTAGAGATCGGCTCCCTGATGTTCGGCAAGAAGGACGAGAATGGCGCCTTCGTGCCGGCGGCGATGGAGCTTGTCAGGCTCGCGGTGCCCAGGCGCGTTTACACGGCCAGCCATCTCGCCTACGTCGCCGACGTAGCTGGAGAGGTAATCAAGAAAGCCGGCGGCGAGAAGGGCTACGAGCTTACCTACGAGCCTCCGTTTTTGCGCCACTTCACATCCAGGCTCAGGCCGCTTTCGTAGATTTCGTGCGCGCCGAGCCAGCCGAGGACGCTTGCCTAAGGGGCCGCTTTCCCGTATGCTTTAAGCTTTAGGGAGGATAATATCCGCCTATGATCACCGGATGCAACCAGGATGTGACCTACAAGGGGAGGGTCTACCACGTCCAGACGGAGGACCGGGGCAAGGCCAATCCCGTTATAGAGACGCTCATATACTCGGGCGGCGAGATCCTGGCTTCGCAGAAAACCTCATACAGCGAGCTTCTCCAGTCCGGCTACGAGGAAAGCAAGGTTGCCGCCATGCTCGAACAGCAGCACAGGCGGGTTGTCGTGGACGTGAAGCTGGGCAAGTACGCGAAGGAGGAGGCCAAGCCCTTCGGCGAAGGGATCGTCACCGGCAAAAGCCTGGACGAGGTCATCCTTGATTACCTTACTAGCGAGAGCGACGGCGAGAAGCTGGCCGTCACCGTGCTCGACCAGAGCGAGATGGCCGCCGGCTCGAACGGGCGCGTGCAGATCAAGGCGGCGTCGGAGATTTCTCAATCGCCGGTCATGGGAGCGCAGGTGCAGGTGACGCTGGCCACGTCGGACGGCCTCGTAAAGCAGCTTTTCAAGGGCGCCACCAACGCCGGCGGGCTTTGCCTGGCAACATTTTCGGTGCCCGCTGTCTCCGAGAGCGCCGTCGTCATCGTTGACGTGTCGCACCCCAGAGGCGGAAAACAGTTGAAGTACCTGGTGACGCGCAAGCAATGATGGGACTGAAGATTAACGGCGATGAGCGGCAAGTCGCGTCGAGCACCATCGAGACACTGTTGGGCGAGTTGAAAATAAGCCTGGCGGGCGTCGCGGTCGAGTTGAACGGCGAAATAGTCAGGAAGGAGAACTACGGGACGGCTTCGTTGCGCGAGGGGGACGTCCTGGAAATAGTCACGCTGGTCGGGGGAGGGTGATTCTCCTTTTGAAAATGGGCGGTTAGCTCAGCGGAAGAGCGCCTGCCTTACACGCAGGATGCCACTGGTTCAAATCCAGTACCGCCCACCA
>DAHXMK010000281.1 GCA_027365515.1 Candidatus Aminicenantota bacterium | reverse complement strand
GGCTCGGGTCGAGCTTGATCCGGCCGTTCATCACTATGTCCCGAAGCAGCGTCATTGAAGACTCGCGCGGTATGTTGAGCTCGCCGGTCAGAATGAAAAACGTGACGACGGGCCATTCGGAGAGATCGGGCCGGTTCGGCGCCGCGAATACTCCGAATAGAAACCAGGCGGTCAAGAGCATCAGCGAAAAGTAGTCGTCGGGAGTGCTGATGGCTCTTATGTACGGGCGCGCCACCCTGCGCGCGATCCGATAGCAGCCAACGAGAAAGGCGGCCGCGATTATCCCCTGGAATGCTAGACAAACCGGCCTGGGCTCTATAAGCGACGGGGCGTAAGGGATTATGAACGACAAGGTGATAGCCGCCGTCACGCCCAGGTGGAATATCACGAACTGGACCCAGAAGAGAACGTTCCGCCTGGTGCTTTCCATGACCCACGGCATGGCGATGTTCATCATGGAATAGAAAATGGCGCTCCGCCTGTTGGACTCGCTTCCCTTTCCCGTGAAGGCCTGGCGCTCCTTGCCGTACTTGAAGGAGAACATCCATCTGACGCGAAGGATGTAGATTATGGCCATGAACGCCAGGGAGACTTCCTGCAGGCGGTGCTCGGTGAAGTGAAGCAGGGCGCTCTCAGTCATTTTTACCCTTTCCAATCGAGCCGAAATACTCGGAGAACGGTTTCATTTCCCTGTTGTCCAAGAGGCATATGATTACTTCATCGAGCGTGGTCCCATTCTGCAGGTGGCGCGAAATCTCGTCGAGCATCACCTTGCCGCAAAGCGGGAGAGAAACGCCGTAGAAGCCGACGCCCATGGCGGGAAAGGCAATCTGGCGGATCCCTTTACCCTTGGCGGCCTGAAGCGCGCCTTGGATGGTCCGCCTGAGCTTTTGTTCCTCGTCCGCCTCGTGATGCTTCGGGCCGACGGCGTGGATGATGTACTTGGCCTTGAGGTTGCCCGCGCCGGTGATGACGCAGCCGCCCGTTTCGGCGCCTCCGGCCCGGTCGAGTTCCTCCTGAATCGTTCCGCCTCCCCGCTGGGCGATCGCCCCGCCGAACCCGGTCCCGAGCTTCAAGTCCGGCCTGGCGTAGAAGACGAAAGCCTCCACGTCAAGGGCCGTGATGTCCCCCTTGACCAGCTTCAGGCGCTTCCCGTTTACGGAACTCTCCATCATTGACGCCTCTCTTTCTCGCGCGCTTGTCCGAGTTGCAGCTTGACTCTCAGCTTTAGCTTGGGATCCAGAAGGTCGGCCAGCGTAAAATCGTCGAGGACCTGGGTGATCCTCGTGTTGATGAGGGAGTAAACGAGGCGGCACTCGCAGACGTCGGCCCTCATGCAGGTCGAAGCGTCCTCCAGGCAATCCAGAATGCTGATTCTGCCGATTGACGCCTCGATGATTTCTCGCAGCGTGGTTTCGCCTGGGGCGCGGGTGAGCCTGTACCCTCCGCCTTTGCCGGCGACGCCGTGGATCAGCCTCTGCCTGCGAAGCGCGGCGGCGAGCTGTTCGAGATAGCCGCGGGAGCAGTCGGTCCGCTCCGCAATGTCGGCGAGACTCACAAGCCGCCCGCCCTCGCCATGTTTCGCCAGATCGAGCATCATCCTGAGCGCGTAGCGCGCCCTCGTCGAAAGCCTCATGAAGCGATTCTAGGCCGCTAGCTCCTACTAATCAAGTAGGATTAGTAGGAGACAAATTCGCTGGGGGATATGCCCCAGACCAGAAGCGTGCGAACCCGGACACTGCCGAACAATGATGGATGGGGAGTGTTCTCTCCCGGCTTGTCTCAGCCTGGAATGATGGATTTCGTTGGTCCCATTCTATGGGCAAGAACCAGGAAGCGAATTTATGCGTGTGCCACGAAGCGGCAAGGCGGATGGAGATGAAACGCAAAGCCGCCCATTCCTTGAATAGCCTGTAGGAACGGCTTAGGGCGCTTTATTGTCCGTCAGGTCTCCCATCTTGAGAAGCAGCGCCCCCAATTCCTGTTGCGCGCGAGAGAACTCCTTCAACGCGGCTGGAACATTGTGAATGCCTTTCGCCTGCTCGATGAAGCCTATCCGGCGCTGGATCTCCGCGAACCGTTTTTCCAGTGCTGATGCATCCACCTGGTGCCTGCGAAGGCTGGCAAGTCCCGCGCGAACCTCGTCGGCTTGCAGATGAACGCGATCTAGTCCAGCCTTGAGCTGGGCCGTCCAATCCTCATACTGTTTCTTCCCCGTCCCGCTGTGACAAGCTTCGCACGCTCCGCCAATGTCCTTCATGGCGTCCGCGTTGGTCGGATAGTGGCAATCCGCGCAGCCCACCGCTTGAGCCATGACGTTGGGAGGCGTGGTGATGCCGATGGAGGCTGGTATCTTACCGTAATAAAACTCAGCCTGCCGCTGGTGGCAACGGAGACAATCGGCTTTTGCGCTGTCGTGATGGCACGAAGCGCAATCACCTGGGTTGTTTAGCGCCAGAACCTTGTGCTTGCCTTTCTCGTGACATGTGTCGCACGACAGCCCAACTTGCAGGGCGTGAAAATCGTGCGGGAAATCCACCCCCTGAAAATTATGAGGGTCGCTCTTGGGAATGAAGGAGTGGCATGATTCCGCGCAGAAGCTGAACGCGTCCCTGGCGAAAGCCGGCTCCAAGGGCGACGGTGCTTTGCGTCCGGCCAATACGCTTAGTTTCGCGGCCATCTTCTCGCTGGCCTGCACAACCTTTATCGCGTATTCGATGTTATGGACCGGATGTCCCTGTTCCAGGAATCTGGCGTTGAAGTCGAGGTCCCGTGCGATCTTGCGTGCATCGGCGCTCCCTCTTGACTCCGCCGCCAGGGATGATCCGAGCCTCGCCAGGCGGGAGGCCTCAGCGACCAGCGCTTTGCCTTCGCTCTTCCAGCGGTCCACCATCGGAATGTACCGGGCATCGTGGCACGCGGCGCACGCTCGAGGGTCGGCGGTCTTGTTGCCTTGGCCCAGGAACGCCGCTCCTCCCTGCGTTACAACCTTGGTGTGGCACCCTATGCAGTTTATCTGGGCGGCGAACATCCTGCTCGGCGTGTCGGGCGCGCCCTTGGCGCCGACCCCGAGGTACATCTCCTTCGGACCGAAATGAAGGTTGGAATGGCAGGATTCGCAGGAAACGTCTAGCACCGAAAGGGCCTTGATGTTGCCGTGCCTGATCGGGTCGTGGCACTCCATGCAGCGGATTTCTCGCTGCTCTACGTGGCGGTCGTGGACGAGTTTGGTATCCGTGATTCTATCTACTCGCGAGACGTGGCAACTGTAGCACTTCTCCTGCGACACCGCTCCATTGCCCTCGTGAACCTCGATATGGCAGCGTCCGCACGCCACTCCGGCGTCGGCGTAGGCCTTCATGTCGAAGATGAACTCGCCGTGGCGCGCCATTCCCGCGGGCGCTCCGTGGCAGGCGCCGCAGCCGGCGACCGTCTCGGCCGGACCTTCTCCTTTGAAGTGGCATAAGAAGCAGACGTTCTCGTCAACGGTGACGTGTCCCGCCCGCTGGCTGGACCCGTGGCACGAGGCGCATCTGAGGCGGATTCCCCTGCGGTCGGCCGTGAGGTGCGGCTGGTGAGGAAAGGAGACGGCCATGAACTTGACGGCCTTGCTTTTGGCGATGCCCTTGTGGCAGCCGAGGCAGGCTTTGTCCGAAACGAAGGCTCTCGGGCGCGGGTTGTAGGTGTGGGTGATGTACTTGACGAACTGGGCGAACATGGCGGTGCTCTGGGCCGGATGGCACTTGATGCACTCGACATTCTTGTGGGCGGAGGCTTTCCACTCCTCCACGTACGGCTGCATGTAATGGCACGTGGAGCAGAAGGTCGAGCGGCGCGCTTCGGCGTTCGCGAAAAGCCACGCGCAAACGGCCAGCGCCACTGCGCCCGCGGCTACAACGGCGAGTCTTTTCTTCGTCAAGCTCATGCATTGTCCCCCGGCGGCGCTTCACCGGCGGCCTCTTGCTCGCCGGCTACTTTTCCGGAGAGGCGCCACTCCTCGTACTCAAGCGGGTGCTCCTCCTTGAATTCATCAACGGTGATCTTCCCGTTCCACCAAGTCAAGCTCCCTGGAAAGCGCTTGGGATTAAAGTGGACGTTGTAGAAATGCCATATGACGATGGCCAGGGTGGCCAGGAGCGCCTCGTCCGAATGGGCTTCGCGGGCGATATCGTAGATGGACTTTCCAAAGCCGTTGATGGCCGCCTCCTTGAACCAGAGGATGAAGCCGGAGGAGATCATGACAACCATGCCCCAATAGACGGCCCAGTAATCGAATTTCTCTATGTACGAGAATCGGCCGTAAAGGGGCCTCTCCTTTCGTCGCCCTATGAAATACAGGATTTGCCGCAGCGCGTCTTTCGCGTCCTGCAGTTTCGGGATGAGCAGGCCGAAATCGCGGCGGCCGGATCTGAAGGCCACGGAATAGAAGATGTGATAGAGGCCGATGAGCGTAAGGCCGACCGCTCCCGCGCGGTGCAGGAAGCCGGTCACCGACGGCCCGCCGAACAAGCTCATGACGGCGCCGGAGACGGCGGACTCATGGAATTTGATTGGGAGGCCGGTGATTATGAGTAGAATGCAGCTTGAAAAGAGGATCATGTGCTGAACCCGCAGGTGAAGGCTCAAACGTTCCACGGCCGATGCCTCGCGGGCCAGGCGCGTGCGCTGTTTCGCTTCGGCTTCGCGCAGGCGCTCGCGATCAGTCGCGAAGACGTGGCAAAGACGCCTGGCGCCTTGGGCGGCCTCCCGTGGAAGCGCATCCAAGAGAGTGCGCCTCAGCCGCGCGGCTTCTTCGGTGGTCAATCCCGGCGGGACGTCGGACGACAGCGCGTCGCGGAGCTTCTCATCCGTAGCGCGTATAACGGCCTCGGAATCTTGCTGGCTCCATCCATTGGCAGGAGTCGTGCTCATGAGCGTTCCTCCCCGGTCTTTCCATTGCCGCCGTCTTTCTCCTTGCGAGTCCTGATCTGCCGGAAGAGGTCGAGGCCGATGTGGAGGAAGAGCCCGAGCAGCGTGCTCACCGTCAACACCTTGAAGCCGAGCGCGACCCAGTAGACTATCCCGGCGGACGGGTCCTTGGCGTCTATGTGTATCCTCCCTTTGGCGAAGTTCGCGTTGGCCCCGGGATGGCACTTTCCGCAGGTCTTGGGGATGTTCTTTGGATTCACCGTGGACCTGGGGTCATCGGGCGGAAGAATGTCGTGAGCGGTGTGGCACGAGGCGCAGTTGGCCGCCTTGAGCACGCCGAATTCGTTGGCTATGCCGTGGAATGACTCCTCGTAGGTGGCCACCTGTTCCGAGTTGATGCCGTACTTTTTCATGATGACGACTTTGGCGTGGCACTTCGCGCAAGTGTTCGCGACGCGGCCGGGGTTGACGCTTGACGTCCGGTCCTCGGGCCTGGCGATCGTGTGTTCGCCGTGGCAGTCGGTGCAAACGGGCGCGTCCTTGACGCCGCTGGCCATCGCTTTGCCGTGAATGGATTCGCGGTACTGGCCGTAGATTTGCAGGTGGCAGCCACCGCAGACCTGCGGAATGTTGGAGCGGCTTACATTGGACCTCGGGTCCGAACCGGGAAGAATGAAATGGTCGCCGTGGCAATCCTGGCAAGCGGGAGCCTTCGGGTTTCCAGCCTTCAGCGCCTTCCCATGAACGCTGTTATCGAACTCAAGGTACCGTCCCGTTTGCGGAGCGCCCTCCGTGTTGCCCTGGTAGTGGCACTTTCTGCAGTTGACCTTCTGGGGAATCTCCTTGTGCGGGACTTCGTTGACGTCGGCGTGGCAATCAACGCAGTGTTTATCCTTATGGACCGAAAGCCGGAGCAGCGTCGGCTCCACGAAGAGGTCGAGTGTCCGGCCGGAAGGCAGCACTTTCTTGAATCCCGGCTTGCCGTGGCAATCAAGACAGCGGGTGTCCTCCTGGCCCCAAACGGCGCCAGCAACAAACAGGGCCACGAGGCCTAAAACTAGAACGGACGCGCCGCGGCGTGGAATTCCGCCGGCAATATCAGGCAAACGCCGCATCACACGGCCTTCCCTTCTTCGCGGTCGTTGCCATTGCCACGATGTTGCGTGTTGTAAATGGAGCTTTTCATCTTGCCCGTGAGCCACGCCGGGTTCATCGGAAAGTTCCCACCAGCTACGTGGACATCGTATAGGTGCCACAGTATGAGCAACACGAATATCAACTGAGCCTGATTTGAGTGAATGGTCAAAACCAGGTTCCGCCCCCAGAGAGGGAGAAATGCCAAGGTGTTCGGACCGCTCCAGAGAACGGCCCCGGATATGGCCATCAGAGAGCATCCCGCCACTATTCCCCAGTATTGGAGCTTCTGCATTGGAGTGAAGCGGCCATATGCCGGTGGTTCTCCCCGGCCCGTGATCTCGTTAGCGATCCCCCGCCAGGCGCAGCGGCAATCGGAACAGTGGAACGCCAAGCCGCGGAAATCCTCCTTGTGCCGTTTGGAAAGAATGATCCCCGCCAAATGGATTAGTCCCGTGGCGATCAGGCCGATGGCCGCAAGCTTGTGCGTGGCGATGATTCCGTCCGGCGCGGCCAGGTTGTAATGCCTGGCCAGGCCGGTGGCCACCAGCAGAAGCACCCACAGCATCAGCAGCCCGTGTTCCACCCGCTGCCAGGAGGACATGCGCTCAACGGTCTCCTCGCTTCCTGTCTTTTTCATGGCCATCACATCCTTATGCCGGCCGTTTTGCGCCTGGCATTACGCAACATTTCCCGGGACTCAGCTCTTGTTTCTTCCGTCCGGTTTCTCACTCTTCTTCTCTTCGCCGGCACGACCCAGCAATGAGATTTCGCTATTCAGGTATTCCGCCGTTTCCTTGCGCGCCTCATCAATGTGGCCAGGATGTTCGTGAAGGTAGATGTCCTCCGGCACCTTGCCCGTGATCCAGCTTGGGTTCATCGGGTAGACGTGCGGATTAAATACCGTGGAGTAGAGATGCCAGACGCCGATGGCGAGAGTGGCCAGCCACGCCTCGTAGTAATGGACGACCAGTGACACATCCAGTGCCCCCTTTGGCAGGAATCTCACGAACCAGTTGTCGAACCAGAGGAGAATGCCGGTGATCACCATGACGGCGCTGCCCCAGACGATGGCCCAGTACTCCGCCTTCTCAACATAGGAGAACCGCTGGATGCAATCGGCGCAATCCCTGCGTCCCAGGTTGTAAAGGATGCGGTCCCAGAAGAACCTGAAGTCCTCTTTCTTGGGCCACATGTCCGCAACGAAACCGCGCCCTCTTGAGGTGAACAGGAAGGCGACATGCCAGAGAATGGTGACGACAAAGAGGACGGCGGCCACTCTATGGACCGTACCACGCATCTGGAAGCCGCCGTTCCAGCCGAAGAAGAGGCGCGACAGCCAGCTCTGGCTGAATCTGAGAGCGAAGCCTGAGATTACCAGCACGAGAAAAGTCAGCATGACTGCGGCGTGCTGAGCGACCTCCATCGGGCGCATTCTTATCACCTGGCCGGGCCTTCTAAGCAGGGCCAGGATCTGCCTGAAGAGGTCAAGGAGCCAGTGCAGGACCATCGCCCCGATGATCAGCACGATGGCGAAAAGGTATATCTTGGCTATGACGTCCGCCCATTTCGTCCTCAACCCTCCGTGGATGCCGTGAATGGGCGTTGAAGCGAGCTTCGCGGTAATGTTGGGGTGGCAATCGCCGCAGGTCTTTTGCAGGTTCGCCGAATTCACGGAGGACTGCGGATTGCTGCTTGGCAATATTCTATGAACGCCGTGGCAGGAGGCGCAGTTTGCCACGTGAATGTCGCCGGCCTTGCTCTTCAGGCCGTGGTACGAATCAATGAAGGAGGCGAGCCTACCCGGAGGCAGGCCGTACTTTTCATTGAGGGTGGCCGATTCATGGCACGGCGCGCAGGTCTCCTCGGCGACCCGCGCCTTGGATACGGGGGACCGTGGGTCCGAAGGGGAGAGAATGCCGTGCTCGCCGTGGCAGGTGGTGCATACGGGCACGTCGGTCTCTCCTTGCGCCGCCCTTTGGCCATGGATGCCCTCCCAATAGTCTTTCTCGACGCCTTTGTGGCACTTTCCGCAGGTCTTTGGGATGTTGAAGTGGTTGATGCTAGACTGGGGATCGCCCGGTCCGAATATCTTGTGGGCGGAGTCCTGAGATGAATGGCAGTCTATGCAGGTCGCGGCCAGATAGATTCCGCCTTTGGTCGCCATACCATGAACGCTCTCTCCGTACATTTTTACCGGCGCGCCAACAAGGATGTCGTATTTCGTGACTAGGTCTATGTTCTCGTGGCAGGCGCCGCAGGTTGCTCCAAGGTTGGCGGGATGAGTCTTCGACTGGGGATCGGCGGATGGAAGCACATCGTGGCTGCCGTGGCAGGAGCTGCATTTGGGCAGGTCCGGAAGGCTGCCCACCTTGGCTACGCCGTGGATCTTGTACTGTTCCATCTCGTCCTGGTGGCATCGTCCGCAGCCTTGGTAGCCGGCGTCGAAAGGGGCGGCCATCTTCTTGTGAGGAACCGTATCCTTGTCGGAGTGGCAGTCTTGGCAGGAGAGCTCTTTGTGGACTGATTTGGCCAAGTCGTCGGTGAACTTGGTTTTGTGAGCGGACTCTTCGTGACAACTCGCGCACGCGGAGCTGTCTATTTTTTCGTACTCTTCCGCCATCAGCCGTAGCGAGGCGAGCAGAAAAGCCCCCAGCATAAGAAACTTAAACCATCTCATTGCACTCTCCCCAGGTGAAAACCATGCTGGTATGGGCGGGTAGGCAGACCGGGCAGAACCTCATACCAGCTACATGCCGATTTTGGCCTATTCACTTTAATAATGTCAAGAATATGGGATTTGCAGTAGGCCGATTTGGGTCATTTAACCATTAGTTGATAGAACGCAATAAACTTGACAATAATAACATTAGGTATTATATTGTCACCTAAGCCCCAAAGAAAAGAGGGGCTTGCAACCTAAAGGAGGATGCAGATATGACTCTGATGCGATGGAACCCTTACCGAGAGTTGATGAACGTCCATGAGCAGCTCAACCGTTTTCTTGACGAGCCAGGAGGCCAGCCTTCCGATTCCGCTTATGGCGGATGGTTCCCGGCCATTGACCTGCGGGAGGAGGAGAAGCGATTCGTAATCGAGGCCGATCTTCCCGGCGTTAAAAAGGATGATATTCAGATAGAGGTCGAGAACAACGTCTTGGCGCTGAGGGGCGAAAGGCGGTTCGACCACGAAGCCAAGAAAGAGAACTACCACAGGATAGAGCGGGCCTATGGCAAGTTCATGCGCTCTTTCACGCTTCCCGCCAGGATAGACGCTTCCGAGATAGCCGCCTCGCACAACAACGGCATCCTCGAAATCGTGATTCCCAAGGCGAAAGAGGCCTTGCCTCAAAAGATCGAAATAAAAGGGTAAGCCAAGCGGCGACAATGCGCCGGGGCACGGTAACGGCCCCGGCGCCTCTCTTTATCCGCCCAGCCGCTTGCGAAGAAGCTCCGCGGCCTGCTTCAAGGCCTCTTCCAGAGCCTCGGGTTTCTTGCCTCCGGCTTCGGCGAGATCGGCTTTGCCACCTCCGCCACCCCCAATGATTTTGCCGAGGTCCCTGGCCAAATCAACGGCCTTCAACTTCTTGGTGACGTCCTCGGTCAGCGCCACGAGCAGAGCGGCTTTGCTTTCCAGACGGTTCGCGATGACCACGACACCGCTCTTGATCTGTTGCCTGAGGGTGTCCGCGAGGTTTTTTGCCTCTGAAGGGTCGAGACCTTCGACCAGCCTCGTCATGAGGCGGACGCCGCCAACTTCTATGGCTTCCTCGTCCTGGCCTGAACCCGCCGCCAACTGTAGCTTGAGGCGGGAGTTCTCCTTCTCGATCCTTCGCAGTTCATCATGAAGGTGGCGGACCACTTCGGGAAGCTTCTCGGCCGGGGCGCCGCAGGCGGCCTCGGTCTCTTTGAGAAGCGCCTCCTTGGCCCTGAACGCCACTAGCGCCGGCTGGTGGGCCACCGCTTCGATTCTCCTGACTCCCGACGAGACCGACCTCTCCGAATAGATCTTGAACAGGCCAATCTCTCCTGTCCGGTCCACATGCGTGCCGCCGCAAAGCTCTCTCGAAAAGCCCTCGACGCTTATGACGCGGACCTTCTCGCCGTACTTCTCGCCGAAGAGCGCCATCGCTCCGGAGGAGACGGCTTCGTCAAGCGCCATCTCCTTCTTGCTCACGGCCAAGTCTTTAAGGACAACCTCGTTGACGCGGTCCTCGACCGCGGCAATCACCTCGGGCTCAAGGGGGGCGAAGTGGTGGAAGTCGAACCGCAAATGGGAAGGCGCGACCAAAGAGCCGGCCTGCTTGACGTGGGTCCCCAATACCTCCCTCAGTGCGGCGTGAAGAAGATGGGTTGATGTGTGGTGGGCCTCGGTCGCGGCCCTTGCCGCCTCGTCAACTTCAAGCGCGGCGCTATCTCCATCCGAGATGTGGCCTTCCTGGACCTCCGCCTCGCAAAGGATGAGGCCCTCGACGGGTTTCCTGGTGCCGGTCACGCGAAGCAGGCCGTCCTCGGCGCGAACGTGGCCGGTGTCGCCCACCTGGCCACCCGATTCGGCGTAGAACGGCGTCCTGTCGAACGCTATCTCGACCTTCTCGCCCGCGGAAGCCTTTTGTGCCCGCTTACCCTCTTTGAGGATCAGAAGGCACTTGGCATCCTCGACCCTCGTCGTCTCGTAGCCCATGAAGCTGGACTTGACTCCCGTGCCGGCAAGCTCCCGTCCCTTCTGGGTGTCCATCTCGCCCTTCCAGGATTGGCGGGCCAGCTCCCTCTGCCGCTCCATCGCCTTGTTGAAGCCTTCGATGTCCAGCGAAAGGCCGCGCTCACGAGCGATCTCCTCGGCGAGGTCGAGGGGGAAGCCGAAAGTGTCGTACAGCTTGAAGAGCACTTCACCGGGGATCGCCTTGTCATTCGGGGGCTTCAACGCGTCGGCGGCCTCGGTGAGCTTGTTTATGCCGATGGCGACCGTAGAGCCGAAGACCTCCTCCTCGCGGCGGAGGACGTTTTCAGTGGCCGCCCTGTTCTCGATTATCTCGGGGTAAGCCCCGCCCATCAGCCCGCAGACCACTCCCACCATGTCGTGGAGGAACGGCTTTTCGAGGCCTATCATCCTTCCGTGGCGCGCGGCTCTGCGGACGATCTTCCTGAGAACATAACCGCGGCCTTCGTTCGAGGGGATGACTCCGTCACTGATGAGAAACGCGGCGGCCCGAACGTGGTCGCCTATGACTCTCAAGGAGACGTCGTCCTTGGGCACGTCGCCGTAACGCTTGCCCGACAACCGCGCCGCCTCTTGGATCAAGGGCTGCAACAGGTCGGTGTCGTAATTGGAAAATTTGCCCTGGACGACGGCGGCGAGCCGCTCGAGCCCCATTCCGGTGTCAACGCACGGGGCGGGCAGGGGATGC
>DAHXMK010000035.1 GCA_027365515.1 Candidatus Aminicenantota bacterium | reverse complement strand
CCTCGCCTGCCACTCCTGCCAGCGGCCGTAAAGAACAAGCCTGCCGGGCGCTTGGTCAAGCGAATGGGGCTCTATTCCGTGGCAGAGCCTTACCGCCTCTCCCTCCGCCGGAATGAAGTAGAACCATCGCCGGGTCGCCATGAACCGCTCCTCAAGGCCGAGAAGCTTCATTGCGATCGGGTCGCTCCCCCTGAAACAAGCCATAAGCCACCCTTCGAGCCCTTCATCCTTAAGCGCTTTCTGAATATTGAGCAGATCGGCCTCTTTCATGGTAGAATCTACCTCCTGAAGGCCATTATCCCCTAAAGTTCACGCCGGGGCAAAGGGGCCTGCCGCGAATGGATGGGGATGGGCTTTTGGCAGGATAAGCATGAATTATGAAGGCGGAAGGATGAAGAAATTTACTTGTCTTTCTTTCCACGAGAAGAAGGCACGCCGCTTCATCCTTCATAATTCAGACTTCATGCTGTCTTTTGCCGCCCAAGACCCGCTGGCCTGAGGAGGCTGTTTCATGGATGGTTTCCCTTTCGTCACCGAAATCCCCATGCGCTTCTCGGACATTGACGCCATGGGCCACGTGAACAACGCCGTTTACGTCACCTATTTCGAGATGGGACGCGTGGCGGTGCTCGCCCAGATCGTCGGCTCCCGGAAGCTCGAGGACATAAGCTTCGTCGTGGCCCGCGTCGAGGTTGATTACCTCCGCCCCGTCCTCTTCGCCGACAAGGTTGAAATCGGCCTGAGGGTTTCCTCCATTGGGAACAGCTCGTTCACCATAGAGTACCTGATCACCGCGAACGGGATTCCGGCCGCGAAGGGGCTTACCGTCCAGGTCTTCTACGACTACGAGAAGGGCCGCAAAATGCCCATTCCATCCGACTTCCGGGCGAGAGTCGCCCCCTTTCTCTCAAAGGCTTCTTGATGCTGAGGCTCAGAGAGATAGAAATCG
Organism: Candidatus Aminicenantota bacterium; assembly: GCA_027365515.1. GTDB lineage: Bacteria > Acidobacteriota > UBA4820 > UBA4820 > DSQY01 > JAEMPZ01. The sequence continues at coordinate 17,601 of DAHXMK010000035.1, read as the reverse complement.
CCGGGTTCAAATCCTTCGCCGACAGGACCAAGGTTCTCCTTCCGGGCGACGTTATGGTCGTAGTGGGGCCCAACGGCTCCGGCAAGAGCAACGTCGGCGACGCCGTCCTCTGGGCGCTCGGAGAGCAGAGCGCCCGCAGCCTCAGAGGCGGCAAGATGCAGGACGTGATCTTCAACGGAACGCCGAAGCGCCCGCCCGCAGGACAAGCCGACGTCACGCTCATTTTCGAGGACGACGACAAGAGCCGAACGCAGGTCGGCAGACGGCTTACGAGGGCCGGAGAGAGCACCTATCTGATAAACGGCCGCGCCTGCCGCCTTAAAGACATCCACGAGTTCTGCCACCAACACGCGATCTCGGTCCAGGGGACTTATCTCGTCGAGCAGGGACGCGTGACGGCGCTGCTGCAAGCCGACCCGGAGGAGCGCCGCCTGATTTTCGAGGAGGTCGCCGGCATCGCCCACTACAAGGAGAACCGGCGCGGGGCGCTCCAAAAGCTCGAAGGGGCGCAGGCGAACCTGCTCCGGCTCACCGACATCATGCAGGAGGTCGAGACGCAGATGGCCGCCTTGAAGAAGCAGGCATCGCGGGCGGACCGATACGTGCGGCTCTCCAACGAGCTTCGCGACCGGCGACGCGACTTCTTCGGCCGTGCCTCCAAGGAGCTTTCCGGCAAGAAGGCGATGCTGGCGAGGGATTTCGACCTTTACCGGAAAGAGCGCGAAAAGCGCGAGACGCTATTGGCGACTCTCGAAGCGGAGTTTCATCAGGCCAAGCTCAAGCTCAACGACCACGAGACTTCCTACACCGCGCTGAGAGAAGCCATCCACCAGAAGGAACTCGACCACGAGCGGCGCGAGCAGGAGAGCAAGCGCCGGGCGGAACAGATTCTCCAAGGCCGCGGCCGCATCCGCGAAATTGACGGCGACCTTGAAACGCTTTCATCCAAGATATCTGAGGCGCGCAAGGAAGCCGCTCTCTCAACGAAGCGGCGCGGCGAGATGTCCGCCGTCGAAGAGAAAGCCAGGCTCGAAGCAAAGGCCGCCAACGAAGAGACCGAGGCATTTTCACTGCGCGCCAAGGAGCTGGAGGCCACTCTTCAGGCTCTTCGCAAGGAGGCTTTCGACGCGGCGCAATCCTACGCCATAGCCCAGTCCGAGCTCAAGAGGATCGAGGAGGAGTTCAGGCGCCTCGACGAACGCGAGGCCAGGCTTCAACGCGAGCAGGCTTCGCTGAAAGAGCGCCTCGCCCAGATAGAAGCGAGCGGCAACGAAGCCGAATCTCTCCTCGGCGCCAAGGAAGAGGCGGCTGCTGCGGCCGTCAAGGCGCGCGAGAAGGCCGAGGAGCTTCTCGGCGAAGCGCGCCTAAGACTTGAAAAGGCCGCCCTTGACGAAACGGCCGCCCAGGCGCGCGCCGCGGCCGAGGAGTCTAGGCTCAAGGTCCTGACCGACCAGCAGGCTTCGAGGTCCACTACAGTCGAGGCGTGGCTTGATAAGAAGGGGCGCAAGCGGGCGGCGAAGACGATGGCGCGGCTTCTCGCGGGCGCGCCCAAGCCGCTCGTGCCGGCTCTGACGGCCGTTTTGGGCGAGCTTCTGGAAGGGTCTACGGCCGAACCTTGGGCCGGCCTTCCCGGTCTTCTCTCCGCGCTGCGGAAGGAGATGGCGGGCACGGCGGTGTTCTGGCTCGAAGACGCAAAGGCCAGGCGAGAGGCTCCCAAGGAAGCCGCTCAAGCAGACGGCTTCGTCGGCTGGCTTCACGAACAGCCCGGCCTTCCAAAGGGCGCCGGCCAATTCATACCGCTGACCGCGCTGGTGAAGACTCCAGACAATGCGCGGGATTTTCTGAAGCGATTCGCCGCCGCGGCGGTTTCCGAGGATGGCGTCTATCTTCATCCTGATGGATGGGTGAGAGGCGGCGGAGGCGGCACGGGCGCCGCATCGCTCTTCGAGCTGGAGCAGGAACTGGACGAGGCCTCCAAGGCATTGAAAGAGGCCATTTCCCAAAGAGAGTCCTCCATTGCAGAACATCAACGGTTGAAGTCCGACTCCTTATCGCTCCAGGATGCGCTTCAGAAGGCGCGAGCCACCGAAACGGCCGCGCTCGAAGCGCGCGCCGCCGCCAGGGGCGACTTTGAAAAGGCCGAAGGCGAGCTTCACCGGATCGAAGAGATGGCCGGGCTCGCCTCGATAGAGGTCACCCAGGCGGCCTCCGACCGAAAAGAGTGGGAGTCGGAGAAGGCGGCCACCGAGCATCGTCTCTCGAACGCCAAGTCATCGCGAGAAAAGGCCGAGGCGCGCCTCAAGGAGGGCGAATCGAGCCAGGGTTCACTGCGACAGAGTCTTGACGAGGCCCACAAGAAGGCGGCGGCCGCGCAAGGCAGGCTAGGAGAGGTGACCGAGCGCGTCAAAGCAAGCGACGACTCGCTTCGTCGCGATGCGTTGCGCGTCAAGGAGCTCGAAGAGACGACCTCGCGGCTCCAAAAAGAGAAAGAAGGCCTTGATCAGCGCCACGCCGCGCTTCAAGCCGAACTGACGGAGGGCGACCGCGCTCTCCGAGAGCTTCTGTTGCGCCTCGAAGATGACAACCGGCGCAAGGCCGGCTTCGAGGAACAGCTCTCGGCCTACCGTGAAGACGTCGCGGGAAGAGAGAAGCAGGTCGTCGAGGCAAGGGAAAACCTGGAGCAGGCGCGCCAGGAGGCGGCCAAGTACGAGCTCCTTCTGACGACGGCCGAAGCCGACCTCAAGAACCTGCGTGAGCGGATCTCCGAGATTTTCGAGGAAGGCCCTGACGCTTTGGCGGCTTCCGCCCCGGACCTGCCGCCGCTGACCGACGAGGAGCGCGAGCAGGCTCACTCCGATCTTCTCAAGCTGGAGCAGAAGATCTCAGAGATGGGCGCGGTCAACATGCTGGCCCGCGAGGAGTACGCCGAACTCGAACAGCGCTTCGCCTTCCTCTCTGAACAGAAGCGCGACCTTGACCAGGCGGTTGCCAACCTGGAAGAGACGATCCGCAAGGTCAACCGCACGATCCGCGAGCGCTTCATGGAAGCATTCACCGGCGTCCAAGGCCACTTCGCCCAGTTGTTCCGGGAACTTTCCGAGGGCGGCGAGGCGCGGCTCAGCCTATTGGACGAGAACAATCCGCTTGAAACCGGCGTAGAAGTCTGGGCGCAGCCTCCTGGAAAGAAGCTGAAGCTCCTGCAGTTGCTCTCCGGCGGAGAGCAGGCGATGGTGGCACTGGCGCTCCTTTTCGCGTTGTTCCGCTACCGGCCGCAGCCTTTCTTCATCTTGGATGAAGTGGACGCCCCGCTCGACGAAGCCAACATCGTCCGATTCGACAGGCTTCTGCAGCAGTTCCGCGACGAGACGCAGTTCGTCATCACCACCCACAACAAGCGGACAATGGAATTGGCGGAAGTGCTTTACGGGGTGACTATGGCGGAGGGCGGAGTATCCAGAATCGTCTCGGTCCGCCTCGGAGAGACCCAGGGCGGAAACGGAGAACGGAAAGAAGCCGGTGCCGGGGCGGAATAGATGAGCAGATCAAGGCTCATGGCCCCCAGGTGACGCTCTGGGTGCCAGGAGCCGCCACCAAGATTTTTAGAAAAGCATTCCCTTCCCTTCCTCGTTCTTGACCAGTTTGAAGAAATCGCATTGAGAACAGGAGGTCATCTTCATGGCCCAAGTACCTTGGACCTTGCCACCGCAGAACGTCCCCGCGACTTTCCAGCAATAGCGCCCCCCTTGCCGGCCGCCGTTCTTGGAATGATGCCCCTTTTCACTGAAGGCCGGGCAAACGCCAAGTTCTTTTGCGTTCTTGCCGCCGGCCTCCCTGCCGCATTTCTTGTATTCCCAGCAGTTCTGTCCCATGCGCGTCCTCCATAATTATTATATGCACACATCGGCGCCTATGCAAGGGCTCACTGCCAGTACTCATTTTGAGTATTTCGCGCGATTTGTAGCTTGCCCGTCAAGGCTTGTCGAGGCACGCGGCGCAGCTAATATTGCCTTTCGGGGCAGGCTTCGCGATTTTTAGGCTTTCTTCCACCCGCGAGCCGCGAGAAATTCGGCGAGGCTTTCGGCATGGCCGCAATTGGCTAGAACCTGAATCATCTGCTGAACGAATCCGTCTCCCAGCCTGGCCAGCTTGCTGTTGAGATACGCCTCGCCAACATTCGCTTCGAGATTCCAAGCCGCCTCAACGGCTTCCTTCAAACTCTTCGCTCCCGACGATTCATGCACCATTCTGAGGAAGGATGCCTCCTCCATCGGAGTCTCCACGATGTCGGGAAACTCGCCGCCGTGCTTGGCCACAAGCATTCTGCAATACTCGGCCAATTGGGCGTGGGCCTTTTCCTCGAGAGATATCCTATAAAACAGGAAGCTTGCTTCCGCATCGCCTTCAAAGCGCTTGGCCCACGCCTCGTAAAGCGATGAGGCTGCCATCTCCACCCGGGATATCGTCTCCAATGCGGCAAGGACCTTCATAGGCTTCGCCCCACGGCTTTGGGCCTTATGAGCGCCTCCACCAGATTAACAATCCAGCCGCCCAGAAAAATCCCTCCCTCAGAAACACGGCTTACGTGATCAATTCATCCTTTGACCAGGTCCTTCAAGGAATCCTGGGCCTTCTGCTTTCCGCTTGGCGCGTCGGGCGGTGGTGGCGCGATAAGCTTGGTGAAATAGGCCGAGAGAAGGCCGCCGAGGTTGTCGCCTCCCTGGACCAGGAGGTCCGGGGTAACCTTGACGTTTCCGGAAGCGATCTGCTTGGAAATTTCTATGGCCGTGACCCCCTGCTGGCCGATCGCCTTGTTCTGAAGCTCGTAGGCCTTGGCCGTCGCTTCGCCGATCGCGAGTATCTTCGCCCCTTCGGCCTCGCCTTTCGCCCTGATGCCTTTCGCTTCTCCCTCGGCCCTTAGCCGCAGGCTTTCTCCTTCGCCCTCCGCGAACCTTATCGCCTTCGCCTTGTTCTGCTCGGCGATCTTGACGCCGATCTCGGCCTCGACGAGGTTCTTCTGCTGGTCGGCCTCGGAGCGCGTCTTCTCCATTGCTATGCGAGTCTGCTCGGCCTTCTGCTGGTCCTGGTACATCGCCTGCTGCTGCTGCGCGATGATCTTCTTCGTCTGCGTGTCCATAAGCTCCTGGGGCAGGTTGATTTGGCAGATTAGCACCGAGACGCACTCGACGTGGTATCTTTCCAGTTCCGCCTTCGCCCGCTCCTCGGCCTTGCGCTGCTCTTCCTGCCGGTCCTGCATGAAGTTCATGGCGGAGGTTGACGACGCTTGGTTTCTGAACGACGAATCTATCATCGGGTGGATGACGTGCAGAATCAGGTTTTCGATGGAGCCGATCTTCGCGACCATGTATGGAGCCTGGTCGGGCCTGACCCTGATGACCACCTTGACCGATACGCTGATCTGGAAGCCGTCCCTCGAAATGACCTTCAACGGGTCGAAGCGCGTCTCTTTGCTGTCATCCCAGTCAATCGTGATGTTGGTCGTGTCAACTATGTAGGCCATGTAGGCCCTTCGGTTCAAGTAGTAGAAGCCGGGGCCAATGACTTCTTGTTGGATGCCGCGGAAGCCGTTTGGAACGACGTAGCGCTCGATGCCCGGAACGACGCGGGACTCGGCGCTTCTCGCCTCCTCGTCCCCGGCCTCCTCCTTCGCCGCCAGCGCCGTCAGCTCCTTTATCTGCTTCGGTTCCTCGCCCACGTTCGAGACTACGACTGCGACCTGTCCCCTCTCCACTACTGCGACGTCGTCAAGCTCGGCTTTGAAAAGCAGTGGGTTGATGTAATACGTGCCGGGTTTCAGCACGTCGAACTGCGGGCCGCGCTGGCCCCCTGACTCCAAGAATGCGGCGGCGGCCTGATAATCGCTGTGGCCGGTCACCGGGGCCGCGACGTACTCCTTTTCTGGAAGCGGCTCGCCGTCCAGCGCCGTGACGAGCCCCACCTTCATCGCGGGAATGATAGTCGCTTCCCGAATTTCCACGTGAAAGAGGTCGGTGTTTATGCGGTAAGTGCCGGGAAGAAGGATATCAATCTGCGGCCCCTTCTGCCCGCCTTTGTTTAAGAAGGCCTGGCCGTCCTCGAAGTTGCTGTGGCCCTGCACGCGGGCCGCCAACAGCCGGCCTGGGGGAATCGGCTCGCCGTCCATGCTGGTCACGGTCCCGATTCTACCCTTGTCTATGATGACTGACGGAACCTTTCGGACCTTGAACAGCACGGGGTTGATCCGGTACTGGCCCGGAGGCAGCATTTGGGTCTGCGGCCCTTTTTCGCCGTTGTTTTTGAGGAAGTTCTCGCCGTCCTGGAAACTGTTGTGCCCCGCCACGACCTTGGCGAAAATCTTGCCTGGGGGTATGGAGAAGCCGTCTATGGACTCCAAGAGCCCGACTTCATCCTCCGCGATCATTGTAAACGGATACTTCGTCACCGAAAAAAGGAAGGGGATCAGCAGATGAAGTCCCGGCCCTAACGTTCTCGCCTGGATTCCGACCTCTCCGGCCAAGGCGACCACGCGTCCCTGCGGCATCTGCCTGCCGAGATATTTTCTTTCAAGCACCGCTATCTGCGTGCCGCCCACTATGACTATCGAGTTATAAAGAAGAAGCAACGCCACGAAACCCAAGGCATAGGGCCATGCGACGCCAACTAAATGAAGAAAGCCTTCCATCTCTCCCTCCTCGCCGACAGCGGGCGGCGCCGTGGCCGGCACCTGCCGAGAACCTCAGCCGCCGCTTTGTTGCAAATCCTACCACCGGCGCGGTATCAGCGCAACAGCGGGCGGGACGGTTGGTTCGTGAGGCCTTTCGGATTTCCGCATTCACCCGTCATCCTTCGGAATTGCCTTGCCCCCCTTTTCAAATCCGGTTTTCTTGGTTATGATAGCTGCATCCGGAGGAGGCATGGGCGAGCGAATCCTCGAAGGTTCCCTGAAGGCCGTCAGCGTTCCAGACGTCCTCACGTTCGTGAACCTCTTGAAAAAGACCGGCACGCTGACGATGCGCAACGGCAAGCTGGTTCGCAGGCTCTATTGGGACAGGGGCGAGCTTGTGTTCGCGACGTCGTCGAAGCCCGAGGAATCTCTCGGAAATTTTCTAGTCCGCCACGGAAAAATCACCGGCGAGCAAAACCTTCAATCCGGCCTCCAGGTCGAGCCCGGAAAGCGCCAGGGAAAAATCCTTGTCCAGATGGGCATTCTCACTCCCAAGCAACTCTGGTGGGCGGTGAAGAACCAAGTATTGGAAATCATCTACGGCCTCTTCACGCTCAACGAGGGGCTATTCTTTTTCGAGGAAACGGCCGAGGCCAACGAGGAGAAAATCAAGCTCTCCACTTCCACGACCAATATCATCATGGAGGGAATCAGGCGGCTCGACGAGTGGCCGCGCATCAAGGAGCTGATCCCTACCGACAACATCATTCCCTTACAGGCGCCCAGCGAAATCAGGGACAAGGGTGTCCGCTTCATGGAGTGCGAGCTTGAGATCCTAGCGCTGGTGGACGGCGTGAGATCCGTGCGCGAAATCATCCACCGCTCGAGCCTCGACGAATTCGAGACGCTTAGAATCCTTATGGCCTTCGTTCTGGCGAGATACATCCAAATGCCTGGCGCCCCGGCCGAAACGCCCGAGGATGAGTTCGAGGACGCGCAGGCGTTGACGGCGCTCATCGAGGATTACAACGGCCTCTTCTCGAAGATATCTTCAACCATTGGCAAGTCGCTGGACAACAAAGGGCGCACCATTCTTTTCAGCTGCGCTCTCGACGCCGCGAAAACAGGCTTGATAGAGGGGACCGAGTTCAACTCCGATGGCATGCTTGACGCCAAAGCCCTTACCGCAAACGTCGCCGATCTTCCTTCCGAAAAACGCCGGGAGGCCTTGCACGGCGCGTTGGACAGCCTGCTCTCTTTCCTGCTTTTTGAATCGAGCAAACACCTTGCCCCGGACGAGCGCTCCCTGCTTTACAAGCTCGCCGAGGAGAGAACCTCCACTTCGGCTGGCTGAGGAGCCTTCTCCTCCTTCACGGGAGCCGGCTCTGGCTGAGAACCGGCCAGATAAGCCACCTGGCTCCTCATTTCCGCCACCCTCAAGAAAGCCATGGCAAAAATCGCCATTTGAAATAGAAGCCATTTCATCACCGCCCCACCATAAGTCACCGCTATCGGGAACGCCAAAACGGTGGCGGCAAACGCAGCGAGCCTCAGCGCAAAGAAACCCCACGTCATGGCTTCAACTTGCGCGAACTTCCTGAGAGAGAATTTCAGTCCCGCCAGGTACGATTTCGCGACGTTGCCGCCACCGATCCTCAGCACCGTAGCCGCTTTCGCGCAACCTCCCGCGGCCGAGGCAATGTTCCAGAAGATGGCGAGCGCGACGATTTCCGCGAGAAAAAGATGCCATCCAGGCCCTGGATCGGTGTTTTCCTTGAACCTGAAATTGAGCGCGGCAAAAGGCATCGCCGCAAGTACCGCTACGACGCCCCATAGAATTGCATTCAAGGTTGCGACCAGGAGAAACTTGGGCAGCAGTTTGGTCGCCGCCGGCCAGATTCTCCGCCAAGGGTTTTCCGCTGCCTCGGGCAACGCTAGTGAGTATGCCCCCGCCTGTGCCCACAAGCCAAGGAGTAGGGAAAACAAAAGCATGGGGAGAAAGAGCGAGAACCCCGCTGCCCAGAAGGCCGGCTGCCGCAGGCCGGTTTCAGCCAGGAGGTCCAGCCCGCCGCCGTTGAGCAATTCCTTCGAGGCCGGGTACCTGTCGAAGGCCGCGTGCAGCCCGGACCGCAATGGAGAGCCAGCGAGGAACGACAGCGCAAGAGGAACGCAGAAGAGCATGATCGCGCTGGCCAACTTCCCCTTGCCTCCCAGCCCTTCCCTGATCGCCTTGACCAAAGTCATGAAACCCTCCTGCAATTAAAAACAACGCGCGTTCAAAACAGGCCCGACCCCAGCGCGTACAGCGTTTCAAAGAACGAGCTGAAGCGCAGGGCCAGCGTCGAGGCTGGCGCGCCGTCTTCTTTGGCCTGCCAGCCGTTGTTGAGCCTGTTAAGGTCTAGAGGTATTTTCCCATTCGGGTCCACTATGACTTCCGTCACTTTTTTCGGATATTTCAATGTAACGTAGCGCTCTTCACCGTTCCATGTTTCCAGCTTCGTCGTCTTGTCCGAAAAGGTCACGGATATCTCGACCGGCAAAACTATGTCGCCCTTTCTCTGTACGATCACCTCCGCCCTGTAACCCTTGTCATCCCCGCCCTTTTTCGGCTTCGTATCCTTAGAGAAGAGCGTGGGCTTTTCTTTGGCAAGGTCGAATCCTGAGGGCGGCTCGAGCGGTATGTTGCGAACGGTGGCCACCTTGAAATCAACCGTTCCGGTGCCGCGAAGCAGCGGGTTCAAGATGGGAGCGAGATCCTTGCCCGCGGCCTCGGAGACTATCTTGACGAAGTCGTCCGTCGTCGGATGGGTGAACTTCACCTTCATGAAGAAAGCGCGCATGACCTCGTCCATCTTCTGTGTGCCGAGGATGTTCTCGAGCGTTTTCAGCACCATCACCGGCTTGCTGTAACTCATCACCGAGTAAGCGGCGTTTGAAGAATACTTCCACGCGGGAAGCACCACCGGGTCCATGTCTGGAAAGCTGAAGTACTGAATCCTCTGCATCGCGACGTCGCCCATGTGCAGGCCGCAAAGGCCGTTCATGATGGAGTTGTCCGGGCCGAACCAGGCGTCCATTATGCGCGTCTCGTAGTAGCTGTTGATTCCTTCGTCGAGCCACGCCTCCTCGAATTCATTGTTGGCCTCCATGCCGTACCAGTACTGGTGGCCGAATTCATGGACCACCACCATTTCAGGCATAAGAAGCGACTTGGGCATGAACGGGCTCGCGCCGGCTGTGATCAGCGTGGGATATTCCATCCCGGCGGCCCCCATGCCATTGGCCGGAGGGTCAACGATCGTTATCTGCTGGTAGGGGTATTTCCAGATCCACTTCGCGAAAAGGCCCAGCGCCTCTTTGATGGCGGCCATGTACCTCGGGATCGAATCCTTGTTGCCAGGCTGCATCAGGATTCTTATCTTCACCCCTTCCCACGTGCCGTCCGCTTCGATGAAATCCGGCGAGGCCGTCCATGCAAAGTCGTGGACGTCCTCGGCGTGCAGGTGGACCGTCTTGTTGGCTCCGGAGATTTCTTCGCTTCCCCACTCGACGCCGGTTGAACCGACCACGTAATTCCTTGGAACGGTGACGGAGACGTCGTAGACTCCAAAGTCAGAGAAGAACTCCGAATTGGCGTGGTACGCGTGGCAATTCCACCCTTTGTCCCCTTGAAATACGCCCAGCTTTGGGAACCATTGGCTGGCCATAACGAAATTTCCGGCGTAGCCGGCGCGGGCAAAGACTTTGGGAAGCTGGTCCTCAAAGGAAACGTCCAGCGTTATCTGCCCCCCGGGCGGCACTTGGGACGGCAATTCAACCCGCATGACGGTTCTGTCCGATCCCGGGAAGAGCTGCTTCAGCGGCACCTTCGTTCCATCCGGGTTTACCAGCGCCAAAGAAGTGACCTGGCAGAAGCCCCAGTGCTTCCTGTCCGCCGTGTCTCCTCTCAACCTCCCGCCCGACTCCTCAAAGAAGTCCGACCTGTTGTTGGCGAAGGCGTTCAGGTAAAGATGGAACCATGCGTCCGACGCTGCCGCGGCCGTTATGTTCCTCCAGACGATTCGCTCGCGGCCCTTGAGCGAGCGGGCCGCCGCGTCGAGCGAGACCTCGATCGCGTAGTTGGCGTTTCGCTTTGACATAGGAGGATCAAACAAGACGGGCGGAGCGGATGCGAAAGCCTTGGCGGCGCCGCCAATCATGACCACGAGGACGAGACCAGCCAGCATACTCCTTGATTTCATCCGGCTCCCCTTCTCATTCGCAATAAAGGCGGCGAATGATGTCACCATTTTACGACATCATGGCTGGAAGGTTTCATTTGCCATTTTGGGCTTGCAAGTTTTGCTTGGTAGGAATATCATTCCTTTTCCAGGAACGCGGCTCCGCCTCGCCGCGAACCGAAAGGCTGCTCAGGAGGGGGAATATGGACAAGACGAATTCAGGCAATGGTGGATACGATCCTCAATACGTCAACGCCGGTTTCTTCAAGGCGCTTGGCGACACTACGAGACTTCGGCTTATGGTTGCCCTGACCGCATTTGACGTTCCTCTTTGCGTCTGCGAGCTTGTTTACGGCCTGAAGATACCGCAGTACTGCGCCAGCAAGCATCTGGCCGTCCTCAGCCACCATGGCCTCGTGAATTCCGCGCACAGGGGAACGTGGGTCATGTACGCCTCATCCCCAAGCTTACCGGCCGCATTCTCCGGCTGCATGAAATCCCTCGGCGGAGCCGAGCCCTACCTGACCGATATCAAGAGGATCTCTGACCGCCGCCTGCTGAGAGACGGCCAGGGCCTTTGCGCGGTGGGTTTTGTGGCGGAAGAGAAGGTTGACGCGCTCATCAAGGACGCCCGCTCGAAGATGACGCTTATACGGCGATAACTTCGAACTGAAAGGCCCGGTTCCGACTCCTGCCGGGGGCCGCCAAGATTCACCCTCGCCTGACGTACACTCCGGCCGCGAGCTCCCTGTCAACCGCGAATTGGGAGTTGCCGCACTTGAATACCACGGTCGGTGATTTCCTGACGAGCGTGACGCGGTCGCCGGGATGAATGCCCATCGAAAGGAACTTGTCCAGTTCCTCGTCCCCACCCGTAGCCAGGTAGGCAATGGCTCCCTCTTCTCCGGGCCGGAAGCGCGTCAGTGGCGCGAGCGCCGCGTCAAGCTCCGACCGCTTTTCAAGGCAGCAAGCCCCCTCCGGTATTTTATGGCCGTGCGGACAAAATCTTGGGTGGCCAAGGAAGGTACAGACCCGCTCTGCAAATCCCTCCACTAGGGAATGCTCCAACATGCAGGCTTCCTGCTCGCCGGCCAGGTCCGACACGCCGAGCACGTCGGAAAGTAACCTCTCCGCCAGCCGGTGGCGCCTTATCGCCTTGGCGGCCTGGCGTTTCCCTTCGGCCGTCAGCGCGTGGCCGTCTTCAGAGAGCCAGCCGTGGCGCACCATGTCCTGCTTGTCATCGCCCGAGAAGCGCTCCCATTCAATCGGGCGGCTCTCTTCCTCGTGCTGCCACAAAGCCTCAAGAAGTTCCTGCTGCGCTTCACTCGTTTCCTGATGGTGCACCATGGCCGAAGCCCCTCCACAGTTTTTTCAGCCTCTCTTTTGCGTCCTTCAAAGGACGCTGGTTCTCGTAACCGCAGTATGGGCAGCGCACTTTGCCGCATCCCGTGCCCAAAAGGCTGCATCCCTGGCAGGCGTTCATCGTCTCCTCGCCTCGCGGGTCAAACGATTTCCTGCATAACGCGCATTCGATCACAGCGACGCCCCGCTCAGATCAAGGAGTTGGTTGAGCGCCCAGCCGATCGAAAGGGCAAGCGCTAGGATGGCCGCGCTCATAATGAGGGTCACCTTCCAGCCCCGTTCCCGTTTCATCATCATGAACTGCGCTATGCACGGAAGGAAAAGAGTCAATGTGACCGCGGAAACCAGAAGCTGCACGCCGTCGAGCTTGCCGGCCTTTTGCAATTCATATAGCCCGGCGGCCCCGTAATCGCGCCGGAAGAAGCCGAAGAGAAAAGCCTTCGAGGCTTCGCCTGGCAGCCCCAGCGCCTTCATGACCGGAACGGTCGCCGCGATGACCTTGGGGAAGAGGCCGGTAATGTTGCCGATCCAGACCAGAACGGAAGCGAGGACGAAAAGCGGCACCACTTCGAGGAAGTACCATCCCATCCTGCTCGCCGTCTTGCTGGCCACATTTTTTATCGAGGGCCAACGCAGAGGCGGAAGTTCCATGAAAAAGCGCGCCTGCTTGCCAGGCATCAGCTTGGCCATCATCGTTCCGGAGACAAGGAAAATTGCGGCGACCGTCATGACCCAAAGGGCCATGGCCAATGGGTGGCCGCCGAGAAGCCCCAGGATCAAACCGATCTGCGCCGAACATGGGATCGCCAAGGCGAGCAGGAAGGTGGCAATGATTCTCTCGCGCTTCGTTTCAAGAACCCTCGTCACCATCGTCGCCGTCGTGTCGCACCCGAAGCCGAGAATCAAAGGAATTACCGCGCGCCCGTTGAGTCCTATCACTCTGAAGAGGCGGTTCAGCATCAGCGCAAGCCTGGGCAGGTAGCCAGAATCCTCAAGAACCGAGAAGGCCATGAAGAAGCTCCCGACGACCGGCAGTATTATGGCGACGGCGTAACGGATGCCCATCGTCAGAATCCCATCGTCCCCTACAAAGAGGTCCCTGATCGTCGCCCATGGAACGTAATCGGCGAACAAGGCCGAGAGCCACGGATTTATATGCGACAAGAATAGGTCGTTTTCCAGCCACCCGACCACCACCTGTCCGCCGAAAACACCGACGAATTGATAAAGGCCGAGATAGAGGACCAGAGCAAGAATCGGAAACCCGGTCCATGGGTTGAGTAGGACGGCGTCCAGTTTCTCCCTCCAACGCGACGCGCGCCCCATGCCTTGCACGAAGGCGCTCCGAAGAACGGCGGAGGCCATCTCCCTGAACTGCCTGGCCACTTCCGCGCAGACCGCCGATGGACGGGCATCGCCGAGCAGGGCTTGAGCGCGCGCCAATGTGGCTGGATCAATCGGCGCCACCTGAGCCGCGGCCGAATCACCCTCCAGGTGAAGCAGCGCCACGAAGCGCGAGGTGCTCGCGCCGTCGAGCGCCTCCTCTATCACCAGCGAAGCATTGCGAAGCGAACCGGAGAAATCAATTCTTCTTGCCGGGACGGCCGCTTGCGCCACGAGCAGATTCTTCAGCTCATCAAGTCCAGCCCCCTTCGTCGCGACGGTAGCCACAACCGGGATTCCCAATTTTGCGGAAAGCGCCTTCACGTCGAGGCTCACCCCGGCCGTCTCGGCCTCGTCCATCAGATTGCAGACGAGGATCATCGGCCTGCCCAGCAAGGAAAGCTCGATTGTCATGGGAAGGAGCCTCGGGAGGTTCTTCGCGTCAACCACGCTGACCACCACTCCCTCGTCTCTCAACAAGAGGTCCCTGGCGACCCGCTCCTCCTCCGTGATCGGCCTCAGCGAGTACATTCCAGGGGTATCTATGACTTCCCACTCGCCGCCATCTAAACTAAGCTTCCCTCTCGACACCTCGACCGTCGTGCCGGGATAGTTTGACACTACGGCATAAGAACTGGTGAGCGCATTGAACAGAACGCTCTTGCCGACGTTTGGATTGCCAACGAGGAAAAGGCGCTTGGCTGTCGTCTGTCGGGCGGTGGAAGCTGGAGATTCGTGCTGTGATGTTGCAGTTGGCAAGCGTAAGCTCCTAGCGGTTGCGGACGAATTCAGTGACGTGGCGCCTTGCCTCCTCGAACAGCCTTTTTATGTGCGGGTCGTCCAGCAAGTAGTAGGCCTTTTGCCCCTCGCGCCTGAACCTGACCAGCCCCATGTTCCTCAGAACGCGCAACTGGTGCGATACCGCCGACGCGGATACCCCAGCGATTTTGGAAAGCTCGTTCACGGTGCGTTCCTCTCCCGAGAGGGCGTGGACCAGCCTGGTTCTCGTCGGGTCGCCCAAGGCGCGAAAGGTATCGGCGATCGCGCCGTAGCCTTTGGCCGAGACCGAACCATCACCCGCCGCGTCGCTCCTTTTCCTTGCAACCGCCGCCACCGTCACCTCCTTATCTGAGCATATGCTCAGATACATTAATATACTCTCTTGGTCCGCCCCTGTCAACTGGCGGCCGGCCTGTCACCCGCTATTTTAAAAGCACGATATGTGGGGCAACCATGAATTGGAATCTCACTCAGTTATGCCAGGATTATACGCAATATGCCAAGCACTCTTGTTTTCTTCATGCTTCTCTATGGGCTCCGTGGCGATTTTGGTCCGCTCCGCGATATTCAGCGGTCGAAGACGCGCTTGAGTTCTCCGAGGGCGTGGACGAGGCGGTCCGCCTCTTCCCTGGTGTTGTAGAAGTAGAAGCTGGCGCGCAGCGTGTTGTCCATCCCCAGCACGTTCATCAGAGGCTGCGCGCAGTGGTGGCCGGAGCGAACCGCTATTCCCAGCCTGTCGAGAAGGTTGGCCCCGTCGTGCGGGTGGACACCCTCCACGTTGAGCGAGAAAACGGCGAGGCTCTCCCCTCTCTTGTGGCCGTAAAGGGTGACGTATGGCAGGGCGCGGAGCTTTTCCAGCACGTATCCGCCAAGCTCGCGCTCGTATTCGAAGAGGCTGTTCATCCCGATGTTTGAAAGATAATCAACCGCCGCGCCCATGCCGATGCCTTCGGCTACGGCGGAAGTGCCGGCTTCGAACTTCCACGGCAGTTCGTTCCATGTAGAGCCATTCGTGGTGACGGTCGCGATCATGTCGCCGCCCCCGAGAAACGGCGGCATCCCATCGAGAAGCTCCTTCTTGGCGTAGAGAAAGCCGATGCCGGTGGGGCCGCACATCTTGTGGCCAGAGGCGGCGAAGAAGTCGCAGTCGAGCGCGCGCACGTCCACCGCCATGTGCGGAATTGACTGCGCGCCGTCGAGAAGGAATCTCGCTCCAACCGAGCGGGCCATTTCCCTGAGCTTCTCGACCGGATTAATCGCCCCGAGGACGTTGCTCGCATGGACGGCCCCAACCAGCTTGGTTTTCCTCGTGATGAGCTTCGCCGCGGCGTCCAGGTCTAGGATGCCGTCCGGAGTGACCGGAATGAACTTCAACTCAAAGCCGAGCCTGGCGGCGAGAAGCTGCCACGGGACGATGTTGCTGTGATGTTCCATTATCGTGACTACTACTTCGTCGCCGGCCCTGAGGTTGGCCGCCCCCCATGAGCCCGCGACGAGGTTGAGCGCCTCCGTGGCGTTGCGGACGAAGACGATCTCGCGCCAGCTCTTCGCGTTGATGAACCGCGCCACCTTTTTGTGCGCCTCCTCGTAGGCGACGGTCGCCTCGTAACCCAGCGTGTGGATCGCCCGGTGGATGTTGGCGTTGGACCAGGTAAGCGACTCGACTACCGCGTCAACGACGGCCTTGGGCCGCTGGCTCGTCGCGGCGTTGTCGAGGTAGCAGAGCGCGTGGCCGTTAATCTTGCGTTCAAGGACTGAAAAATCCCGGCGGACATTCTCCACGTCGAACTGCTTTGCCGCCCTCTCTGAGATTGCTTCCATCATCTAATGACCTTTCCCAGTAAACTGTCGCCCATGAATCCGGGAGTTCAGCTATTTCCTGGCAAGTTCCCCATTGTCGGTGGACAGAAACACTCTGCCGCCTTCAACCTTGGATTGATATACCTCTATGCTTTCGACCGCCGGCATCGAGAGGGCTTCGCCGGTTGAAAGGCTGAACTTCGCGCCATGGTGCGGGCAGAGCCAAGCCCCGCCCTCACAGCGGCCACCCTCAAGCTCCATCTCCTGATGGCTGCAGAGGCTCGCAATCGCGTGGACCACTTCGCCGTCCTTGATAAGAAGCGCCTCCTCCCCGGCCGCCTTGACGATGAGTCCCCCGGAGCCGATTTCGTCAACCTTCGCGACTTCGATCCATTCCGCCATTTAACGTTCCTTCACAATGCGAAG
Source organism: Candidatus Aminicenantota bacterium (assembly GCA_027365515.1). Taxonomy (GTDB): domain Bacteria; phylum Acidobacteriota; class UBA4820; order UBA4820; family DSQY01; genus JAEMPZ01. The sequence goes on along the minus strand of DAHXMK010000035.1, from coordinate 969 downwards.
CTAAGCGTGATGAGGGGAAACCCTCGTCCTTTTCCTTTGGCCTCCCTCCATGCTCACCGCTCACCCTCACTCCTCTTCACCGGGCCAGGAGGCCTGGCCGTAAACGCCCGCCTTCAAAACTTTGAGCGCCAGCAAAGCGCACTTGAGCCGCATGGGGCCTATCGGAATGCCTATGTTTTCGAGCATCTCGTCCTTCGTCAAATCCCTCACCCGCTCCAGCTTCTCGCCTTTCACGAGGTCGGTGAGGATGGAGGCCGCGGCCTGGCTTATTATGCAGCCCTTGCCGACGAACTTGATATCCTCTATGACGCCGTCCTTCGTCTTCGCCATGATCTTGAGCTGGTCGCCGCAGGAGGGGTTGCCCTCCTCGTAAACGACGTTGGCTCCATCAAGCTCCCCGAAATTGCGCGGGTGCTTGTAGTGGTCGAGCAGGATGTCCATCATCAAAGGGTCAACATCTAAGAGATCGCTCTTGAACGCGTCGTCCGTCATCTTCTGTCACGCTCCGAGTTTTCGCTCCAAGGCGGCGTCAACGGCGCTCTCGACGAAAGGTAGAGGCGCCCTCTGTATGAGACTTTTCAAGAAACCTTCGACCACGAGCCTTCGAGCCTGCGATTCGTCGAGCCCACGGCTTTGCAGGTACAACATCTGGCTTTCATCCGGCCTTCCGACGCTCGCGGCGTGTGATGCCTTCAAGTCCATCGCCTTTATTTCGAGGCCCGGGATGCTGTCGGCTCTCGCTCCCGGAGAGAGAAGCAGGACGTGGCTCTCCAGCCGCGCGCTTCCCTTCGAGGAGTCGTTCTCCATCTCGATGTCGCCGGTCAGCACGGCGCGCGAACGGCCAGACAAGACGCTCTTTGCCTGCACGTCGCTGACGGTGCGGGGGGCGCAATGGCGAACCCGCACGTCCCAATCAAAATGCTCCTTCCCGCTCATGGCCACGATTTCCGTTTCGCGCCACGACGCGCC
>DAHXMK010000013.1 GCA_027365515.1 Candidatus Aminicenantota bacterium | reverse complement strand
GCGCGGCAAGGAAATATATTTCGCCATTGAAGCACCGAAGGGAGAACTCGGCTTCTATCTGGTCGGCTCCGGGACCAACGTGGCCCACCGGTGCCACTTCAGGAGCCCCTCATTCATTAACCTCCAAGGGCTGCCGGTCATGGTCAAGGGACAGATGATAGCCGACGTGATTGCCACGGTGGCCTCTTTGGACCCGGTGCTGGGAGAGGTGGACCGATGAGCGCGACGCCCGCCTCGCTTTTAGCCAACGAGGAGTTCGCCAGGAAAGTGGAGGCGCTCGCGGCGAAGTACCCGGAGCCTCGCACGGCGCTTTTGGCCTGCCTTCATCTCTGCCAGGACGAGCTTCACCACGTCCCGCCCGAGTGCCAGGCCTACATCGCCGGCAAACTGGGGATGACCCCAGCCCACGTGAGGGGCGTGGTCACCTTCTATGAAATGTACAGCGAGAAGCCGCTCGGGAAGCACCTCTTGCAGGTTTGCAAGACGTTGCCTTGCATGCTGGCGGGGTCCGAGCTTTTGCTTGAGCACCTCGAAAGGAAGCTCGGCCTTAAGCCAGGCAGCACAACCAAGGACGGGCGTTTCACGCTGGTCACCGTCGAGTGTCTGGCTTGTTGCGACGGCGGGCCATCGCTGATGGTGAATGACGCGCTCTACAAGAACGTCTCTCCGGAAAAGGCGGACGAGATAATCAAGGAGCTGGAGTAGCCCATGGCCGAGACGCTAAAAATTCTTACGCGCGCCGTGGGAATGCAGAACTCCACGGCCATAGACACCTATATGCACGGCGGCGGCTACGAGGCTATGATGACGGCGCTCCACAAGATGAGCCCGGAGCAGGTGCTGGGGGAGGTCAAGGCCAGCAACCTTAAGGGCCGTGGCGGCGCCGGTTTTCCGGCCGGCCTCAAGTGGTCCTTCCTTCCGAGAAAAAGAGAGGGCGACAAGCAGGAGCCGCGAAAATTCCTCGTCTGCAACGCCGACGAGAGCGAGCCGGGCACCTTCAAGGACAGGCTCCTGATAGAAAACGATCCCCACCAGATCTTGGAAGGCATCATCATTGCCGGCTGGGCGACCCAGGCGGCCGGCTGCTTCTTCTACATCAGGGGCGAGATGCCGCAAGGCGCGAAGATTTTCCAGCGCGCCGTTGACCAGGCCTATTCGAGGGGATTTCTGGGGAAGAACATCCTAGGCTCCGGTTTCGATTTCGATGTATGGGTCTGCCGCGGAGCCGGCGCTTACATCTGCGGCGAGGAAACGGCGCTGATGGAGTCGCTGGAAGGCAAGCGCGGCCAGCCGAGAATAAAGCCGCCTTTTCCGGCGGGCTACGGCGTTTACGGGGTTCCATCCAACATCAACAACGTCGAAACTTATGCCAACGTGCCTCACATCATCAAGAACGGCGCCGAGTGGTTCAAGGCGATAGGCGCTCCAAGCCTTCCTGGCCCCCGTCTTTACGGCATTTCCGGCCACGTGAACAGGCCCGGCGTCTATGAGCTGCCCTCCAACACCACGCTGCGGGAACTGATTTACGACTTCGCTGGCGGAATCCTCGGCGGCCGGCCGCTGAAGGCGGTAATCCCCGGGGGCTCGTCAACTCCCGTGCTGAGGGCCGACCAGATTGACGTCACGATGGACGTTGACGGCCTGAAGAGCGTCGGCACGATGCCAGGTTCCGGTGGCGTAATCGTGATGAACGATACGGTATGCATGGTTCGGGCTTTGCACAACCTGATGGAATTTTACGCCCACGAATCGTGCGGGCAGTGCACGCCGTGCCGCGAGGGCACGCATTGGCTGGAGCTCCTCATAGCAAGGATTGAAGCGGGGGAAGGCAAGCCGGGCGACCCGGAACGGATCGCCGAAATCGCCGGAAACATCATGGGCCGTACGATTTGCCCGCTCGGAGACGCGGCCGCGATGCCGGCGGAGTCCTTCGTCAGGCAGTTCAAGGACGAGTTCGACGCGCACGTAAAAGAGAAGCGTTGCCCCTGCAAGGCGACGCCCATGACTTCACGCATTTGAGGCACGGGGATAGCATAGATGCCGCTCTTGAAGATTGACGACCAGGAAATCGAGACCAAGGCTGGCGAAACCGTCCTCTCCGCGGCCCTGCGCAGCAACATCGCCATTCCTTACTACTGCTACCATCCGGCGCTTTCGATCGTAGGCCAGTGCCGGATGTGCTTGGTAGAAGTGAAGGGCGCGCCGAAGCCGCTGACCGCCTGCTCCACCACCGTGACGCCTCTGCCACCGGACAAGAAGATTGATGGAAAGTACGACATGGTGGTCAGCACCAAGAGCGAGATCACGAGGAGGGCGCAGCGTTCGGTTCTGGAATTCTTGCTCCTCAACCATCCTCTCGACTGCCCGATATGCGACCAGGCTGGCGAATGCCAGTTGCAGGAGTACTCTTACACCTACGGTGATCCTGCGAGCCGTTTCGACTTCGAAAAGGTTCACGCGCCGAAGCGCGTCGAAATAGGGCCTCACGTCGTTTACGACGGAGAGCGATGCATCAAGTGCACGCGGTGCATCCGCTTTTGCAGCGAAGTCACGAAGACGGGCGAGTTGACGCTCGCCGAGCGTGGCGTCCACACGCTTGTTGAAGCATTCCCTGGAAGGAAGCTCGACAATCCCTACTCGGTCTGCACGGTTGACGTATGCCCGGTGGGAGCACTCACCAGCAGGGAGTTCCGCTTCAAGGAGAGAGTCTGGTTTCTCCAGAGTGCAAACTCGGTCTGTCCGGAGTGCGCCCGGGGATGCTCGGTCAGGTACGACACCTACAAAGGCGACGTGCTGAGAATCGTCCCGAGGGAGAACCCGGAGGTCAACGCTTTTTGGATGTGCGACTACGGGCGGCTGCTTTCAGAGCGGCTCAAAGACATTCCGCGGCGGGACCGGCCGGGCATCCGGACGGAGAAGGGCTGGGCGTTCTATTCCTTCGAGGAGTTCTGGCCGATTTTCGCAAAGCGGTTGCAGGCCTCCGGAAATTCGCCTTTCGGGGCGGTCCTTTCTGGCCGGATGACACTCGAGGAGATGGCCGCCTACAAGCTGCTTGCGGCCAAGGTTCTAGGCAACTCCGCGGGGACCGCGCTCAATATAGCCAGCGGCGCCGACGACGACCTTCTGATAAGGCGCGAGCGCAGGCCCAACCTCGCTGGTGCGCGGCGGATGGGCATCGCCGTATCTGAGGAGAACTGCGATGTCGCCGCGCTTTTGAAAAACAAGCGCCGCGCGATAATCATTAGGGAGGACGTCGTGGGCGACGCGCCCGTGCCGCAACGGCCGGCCGTCGTAAAAGCCCTGCAGGAGACGGAGCTTCTCGTGGTCGCCGGGGATGCCTTCACCGCGACGGCGGAGCTTGCCCACGTCTACATTCCGTTGGCCGCGTGGCACGAGATGGAGGGGACCACGGTCAATTTCATGGGCCAGCTTCAGAAAACGGCGAGGGTCCTCTTGCCGCCCCGGAACAGAAGGCCGTTTTACGACGCCGTTTCGGCTTGGCTCAAAGCTTCCGGGGAAGAAGCGCCGGAAGGCGGCTTTCCCGCGTGGTTCGCCGAGGTCAAGAAGGCCGTGCCGGAGTTGTCCAACAAGTCCCTTCGCGATCTTCTCCCAAGGGGGCTCAAGCTATCGGAGGTCGCGCCGTGAACGTCTGGCTTGCCATACTTATCCCGGCGGCGGTGAAGATCGTCGTCATTCTCGCGATCGTGCTGACCGGCGTCGCCTACACGACGCTGGCCGAGAGAAAGGTCTCCGCCTGGATGCAGGACCGGAAGGGGCCCAACCGCGTGGGCCCGTTCGGCCTTCTACAGCCGGTCGCCGACGGCATGAAGTTCTTTTTCAAGGAGGACATCACCCCGCGCCAGGCGTACAGACCGGTCTACCTGCTAGCCCCGCTGCTGACCCTCGTGCCAGCGCTCGTGACCTTCTCCGTCATTCCGTTCGGGACCGAGATAACGGTCGCCGGAAAGTCCTATCCGCTCTGGATCGCGCCCGGGATGGACCTCGGCCTTCTCTTTCTCCTCTCCATTTCATCCCTGGCCATCTACGGCATCATATTGGGCGGCTGGTCTAGCGGAAACAAGTATTCGGTGTTCGGAGCGCTCCGCGGGGCCAGCCAGGTCGTCTCATACGAGCTGGGAGTGGGCCTTAGCCTTCTGACCGTTGTCATCTGGTCCGGCTCATTTGGTTTGGAGGACATAGTAAACGCCCAGAAGGGACACCCATGGTTCGTCCTGACTCACTTCCTGGGTTTCATCGTCTTCATAGTGGCGATCTTCGCCGAGACCAACCGGCTGCCGTTCGACCTTCCGGAGGGCGAGAGCGAAATCGTAGGCGGCTACCACACCGAATATTCAGGTCTCAGATTCGCGATGTTCTTCATGGGAGAGTACGCCAACATGATAACGGCGTCCGCCCTTTTGGTGACGCTCTTTTTCGGAGGATGGAACCTTCCCTTCGTTGATTGGGCGAAGTTCGGCCCAATCTGGGGCGGCATTCTTTCCGCCGCCGTTTTCTTCGCGAAGATCGCGTTTTTCCTCTTCTTTTTCATATGGGTCAGGTGGACGCTGCCTCGGTTCAGGTATGACCAGCTAATGAACTTGGGCTGGAAAAGGCTTTTCCCCCTGGCGCTTTTCAACTTGCTCTTGATGACCACGCTGATGGTCTTTTTTGGCTTCGGAGTCAAGCAATGAAGCTCGAGCGGCCCAAGCTCAAATGGTGGGAGCGGACCTACTTCCCCGCTATTCTTCAGGGGCTGGCGATAACCTTCCGCCACATACCGAGGGTCAATAAGCGGGTTACCCTCGAATATCCGGAGGTGAGGTGGGAGCTTCCCAAGAAGTACCGGGGCGCGCCGGTCTTGCTGACCGGCCTGGACGGCCACGAAAAGTGCACTTCCTGCAAGCTCTGCCAGTTCATTTGCCCGCCAAGGGCGATCAACATAGTTGCCGGGGAAACGGAACTCTCCAAAGAGAAGTATCCGCGGGAGTTTACCATTGACATGGGCCTTTGCATCTTTTGCGGTTACTGCCAGGAGGTCTGCCCGGTCGAGGCCATCTGGCTCAAGGATGAGTACGAACTTGCCGACTACGACAGGACGCGGCTGATCTTCACGAAAGAGGAGCTTCTGGCCAGGGGGCGCAAGGAACCATACCTTCCAGGGAAGGAAAAACCGCTTAACGAAGGGGACAGGCCATGATGCTCTGGATATTTTTCGCCGTTGCCTTCGTAGCCTTCCTGGGCGCGCTGGGACTGGTCTTTCACTCCAACCCGATGGTCGCTGGTCTATGTATGGCGGTGGCCATGGTGGCGCAGGGGGCGCTTTACATTCTGCTCCACGTCCCGTTCCTGGGCTTCTTCCAGATAATCGTTTACGCCGGAGCAGTGATGGTGATGGCAATCTTCATCATCATGGCTCACAAGGCGGAGGAGCAGGGACAAGAGGTCAGCTTGGCACAAACGCTCGCCACTTACCTGGGCGCGGCGCTCTTTCTAGTGCAGGCGGTTCGAGCGGTCTGGGGCTCGGCGCCACCCGCTTTCACTGAAGTTGACAGGGCATTCGGGAGCATCCAGCAGTTCGGCAACATCCTTGTCGAGCACTACGCCGTCCCGTTCGAGCTGGCTTCGCTGGTTCTTCTGGCGGCGATGGTCGGAGCGGTGGTCATGGCGAGGAGGATTTGGGAATGATGGCGCTTGGCCCGTATCTAATCCTTTCGCTCTTTCTTTTCGCCGCCGGGCTGATCGGCGTGCTCACGAGGCGGTCGGCGATTCTGGTATTTCTTTCCGCCGAGCTGATGCTCAACTCCGCCAACCTTCTTTTCCTGGCTTTCGGGCGGTACTACGGCGACCTGCAAGGTGCGGCCTTCGTTTTCTTCGTTCTGGCCGTAAGCGCGGCGGAGGCCGCGGTTGGCATGGCCATCGTGGTTGCCTTCATGAAGCGCGCCAAGACCACCAACATTGACGCCGCTAACCTCATGAAATGGTAAGATACATTCCACCACGGTGACGCGGAGGCACGGAGAAGCAAGAAGTTGGTAGAAAAGAGCAGAGCGAGAGAAAATGAAGGGTGAGGCCTGAGGGATGGGCGGGACCGTTTTGGAAATTTCGGTGGTGGTTTTGAGAGCGGGCCAAGCGGCGTTGAACGCAGTGGCGTCCGTTTTGAAGTTTGGCGCGGCTACTTTGAAGAATGTGGCGGGCAATTTGAATTCTGGCGCCCTATTTTTGAACTTTTCGGCGGCTCCATTGACGATGACGGCGGGGGGCTTGAGATCCCTAGCCAGGCTCCTGGCAATTCGGGCGGACGTCTTGGCGTCTGGCGCGCGGCCCTTGATGTTTCGCGCTGGAAACCTGAACTCTCCTTCAATCCTTTTGAACTTTCGCGCGGGCCTCTTGAACATTCTCGCGCCCGCCTTACAGTTTCGCGCGGCGGCCTTGAAGGCGCTCGCGCCCGGGCTTGGGTTACGGTAACACGTTGTGCTGCCAGGCGTTAGGCGAATGTCGCGAAGGGAGGGCAAGAAGATGAGAAAGGATAATCGTCCGAGGTGGTCCATCGAAAAGGCGGTGTTTCACGGGAAGGAGGCGCTGAGGCTCGCCCAGGAGCACCGGTCGGAGCTTGAACCGCGCTTCGAGCCGGGGATGCTGGACGGAATGGCCTCCGACCTCAACCAACTGGAGGCGCTCGAGACCGGGCGCCCGGCCAAGGCAACCGAGGTGGCGGGCCTGACCGGCAGCCAGGGCGACATCGCGGAAAAGGGCGCGGCATGGGCCGCCGCCATCCGCGAAGTGGTCCGGAAGCACGCCCCGGGCGACGGCCTGCGCAAGGCCGCCGGGGTTGGCAGCCCCGTCAAGGTGAATTCGGCGAAATCGGTCGCCACGGCCATCGAGACGATCCTGGCGGCCGCCCGCGAGCGCCCCGCCGAAATCAGGTCCTGCGGCCTGCTCGACTCGGACATCCAGAGAGGCCAGGCATTGCTGGCGGCCCTTTCCGGCGCCCGCTCCACGCGGGACGACGGCATGGGCGGCAAGACGGACATGACGAGCCTCAAGAACGCGGTGCAGCTTCGCGTCGAGCGCGCCCTGCAGTCCATCGCCAGCCTGGGCCATCTCCATTATCTCGGCAGCGACGCCGCCCTCGCCCAGCGCTTCAACGATCTTATCCCGGGAAGCACTGGCGGCAACGGCGGCGGAGACGAACCACCGGCGCCCGTGACGGGGAATGACAGCGCCCCGAAACCGCCGAAGGCGGAGAAGTAGAAAGCGGGAGCGCGCGGTTTTTTTGCGCCCGGCCCGTTTGGAGGCCGGACAGGCACATGGCTTGGCGGGGATCTGCCGTTGGCGGAATGACTTGGCCGGGCGGCTAGAGGGGGTTTTCGCGTACCGGCGATGAGGGAGGGCAAGATGCCGAGAAGGGCGGTTCGCGACGGATTGGAGAAAGGGCTGGCCAGCTTTGCGGCCATCATGGCCGTGGCGGGAGCGTGCTTTATAGTGGCCGAGTTGTTCGCGGTTTGCGTGCATGCGCAAGATACCATGAAAGTCGCCCAAGAGAGCCCTGGTTTTCGCCCAACCATGACAAACCTGGGAGACGGCGAGAGCGTTGCGCCTTACAATGGCGGCCTGACCGTTGTCCATCCTTCGGCTTTTTTGTTTCCGCAGAACATGGGGGGCTCCGTCCGACTGCTGCGGGTCTATAACAGTAAGTTCATGGAAGATGCGTACGATTCGGATGGCTTTTTTGCCACGCCCGTGGACAGTCCCACCGGCGTCTTGGGATTGGGGTGGACCCTCTCTCTGGGCCGGGTTCTGGCCCGAACGATGCGGCACGAGGTTTACGACTGCGACCCTCTTCATCCAACATACGAGGCGCGCGTCTTCTACTTCTACCAAGGCGAGGATGGCGGAGAGCACAAGCTATACCGCGATTCGGGAATGGAGAACTGGGGCAATGCCTCCACGGAGCCGAGCACGTCATGGTATTTCACCAACGATGGCTCCTATATCAGGGCGAAATATGACATCTCGTTGCACCAATGGACAATCTACTTCCCGAACGGTTCAAAGAGCATCGCGGGAGGAGAGGAAGGCAAATCCTTCCTGCGGCCTATCATTCAAGGCTACATGGTGGTCAACCCGTACACGAACGGCTGGTACGTGACGCGCATCGAGGACCGCGCCGGGAATTTCACCACTATAACCTACAGGGCTTATGATGCGGCCAACCAGCCCTACGCCGGCGCCATCTCAACCATCCAGGACCAATTCCAGCGACCGATCACGTTTACGTACGACGGCGGCACGCATCTCCTTTCCCAAATCACTTGCAACGGCCATTCGGAGAGCTTCGAGTTCGCCCCGGTCTCATGGACGCCGCCCGGCAAGACCACGGCCGAGTCGTTCCCGGCTTTGTCCAAGGCCGTCAATCCGGCGGGGCAGGAAACGCTCTACCGCTACGCCGCCTACACGCGCCAGGACGGGGTGGTCCGAAGCTGCCTGACTCAGATTTTCTATCCGACGGGGGCCGTCTCCGAGTACGACTACCAACCTTATCTATACAGAATAGCCCAAGACTGGATGAATCCCGATCAGATTAACTTCGTCACGCGCAATGGCATCGCCGTCCATAGCCACACGATCCGCTCGGGCCATGCCGCGCTCGGGGGCGCCTCGGCGCGCGATGTGCGCGTATGGACGTGGGACAGGTCGCACTTTCCCGGCCGGAGCACGTACTGGCTCAGCGAATTTGGCATCGCTGACAAAGTTCAGCCCATCCTGGTGACGGACCCGCTCGGGACTCAGGAGGCCAGTTATTTCGTGGCAGACTCGCTTGACTCGCCCTCGATGCCGCCTGGAACGGAAGTGTTGTCCGTGCGCAGGTTGCCGGGCGCTCCCGTTTTCGACCCGAGCGGGCCGCTCTTATACGCGGCGTCATCGGTTAAAACCGACTCCGAATCAGGAGACGCCCCCGTGGGAACGGCGCAGCAACCTGACTGGCAGGGGGACAGCCACCGCTGCATCGAGGACTGGGTAACCGCGCCGCGCATGGTCCCCTATGGCAACCTGCGGGTCTTTCGCAAGACGGAGACCAAGTACGGGGATACGCCGGCTCCAGGCCCGTTCGGCGGCCAAGCCAATCCTCCAACCAAGTGGCAAGAGGTTACCGAGAGCTTTGCCTGGGACGGCTTCGGCCATTACCAAGCCACGCAAGTTACGGGCTTGCCGTCGCCGGGCAATGCGAAGATCACGGGGCTTTCCTACCAGCTCAAAACCGACATAAACACAACGCCAATTGTCTACCAGTTGGACAGGCTGGAGACGGCCTTCACGGGCGCGGGGCAACTATACTACACGCCCGCCACGCCTCCAGCCTATCAGGAGCCGGGCGGGCCAGCGTCTTGCACTGTCTCTGGCGACTTCAGGGCCACGCACAGCAGCTACGACGGCGCGACGGGACTGGTGGTTGAACAGCGTTCCTTCAGCACCCTCGTGCATTCTTGGGGCCTTTGCTGGGACATTGGCTTTTGTGCCGGTTCTCGTGAACTCTCGCCTCCCGCGAACTCTGCGGGGGACAAGGTACTTGCGCTCACTTACGATGACAAGGGCAATATCAGCAAGCTTCTTTATTCCGGCTGCGATTCCGCGGCCACGTATGGCTTCAACTTCGAGTGGGACCATGGGATGGTCTCGCGGATGTGGAGGGACGGGCTTAGCTACAACGACTTCACGCGGGTGATTGACCCTGAGACGAGCCTGATAACGTCGCACACCGATTCAAACAACCTTACGACTTCATTCGAGTACGACACGCTCAACCGCCTTACGAAGATCATCCCGCCCGGCGGCGAATACTCCACCCACGTTTATTACCCAAACGACGCCACAACGTATGACGGTAGTACATGGGCGACCGGCCACGACATTCTCTTTTACGTTGGGCCTGAAGGCTTCACGCCGGATGTGAACGATTCCCTCTCCGGGATGGATTCGGGCGCGGCTTACGCGCATTACATTTTCGACGACCTGGGCAGGCTCGTGAAGACGCGGTCGCTCCACCCGGACGGCCAGCTTTACGACGCCGTGACCGCCTACGACCCTTTGGGCGCGGCCTTCTTCACGTCGTTGCCATACAGGGCGGACATGGGAACACCGCTCTCTCTCGACTGGAGCTCGAAGTTCCCCTCTGGAAGCGGGAACGTCTTCGTCATGGGCCTGCCCTCAAAGGACGGCATCCACCCTTACGGCGGCGTGACGAGCATCTTCGCGGGCGCGGCTTGGACGAACAACGTCCAAGACCTGATTGCGGGCAGCCCCGAGCCTTTCTACCGCCCCTTATGGTCCTTCAAGCCAACGGGGGACAGAACGGGCACGGCTTACGACGGGCTTTCAAGCACGGTCACTCTTTACGGTATCCAGACCGGGCTGAACGCCACGAGCAACAGCGCGACCACTTACACAAAGGACGTCTTCGGGCGGCTGTTGCACGTCCAGCCGCCCATGGGCAGCCCGGCGGACTATACGTACGACGCCTTTGGCCACGTGATTCAGGCGAACCTCAGCGGGCAGGTGCGCACCTGGACGTACAACGCGTTGGGGCGCTTGCTTTCGGCGAGCAATCCAGAAAACGGGACGACGAACTTCCTCCAGTACGACTGCATAGGGAACCTTCTTCTCTCCCAGGACGCGAACGGGGCGGCGGCGGCGGTGCCTTACAAGCTTGCGAGCACCTACGACGCGGCGGGGAGGCTTCTGGCGACGAACAAGGTAAGCGCGGCGGACGGGACGACGCTCCTCCAATCCCTCATCTCCAACACCTACGACGCTTCCACGCTCGCCCTGCCCGATGGCAACCAGGTGAGCACGGGCGCTTCTCTGGGCAAATTGGTCCAGGCGGTCTCTTACCAGGACACTAACGGCACCGCCGGCGTTCCGTCGAGCGAGTGGTTCCAGTACGACACGGCGACGGGAAGGGTGGTCTACGACGGCCAGGCGACGCAGGCGGGGGGCGGCTACGAGGAGAACGGCCTAACCTTCGCCTACGACCAGTACGGCCAGGTGACGGGCGAGACCTTGCCGGGCATGGGGGCGGTCCTGGCCAACGTCTACAGTCACGGCGCGGTGGTCCAGCGGCAGATGGACGGCAGTCCGGTGCTCTCGGCGTTGAAGTACGACGCGGCTGGGGCGATGACCGAGATTGACTTCGCGACGGGCGAAGTGGAGAAGATAGCCCTCGACCAATACGGGAGGCCCATTGGGTTCAACTTCAGCGATCCGGGCAACGTTCAGCGCTGGGGCAACGGTTACTATGCGAATCCCGCCGGGCCGGATCATGGCCTCGACTATGTTTACGACGATGCGGGAAACATCACTTCTATCAGCTCGGCGCAGGGCGTCACGGACAACTTCACTTACGACCTGCTCTCCAGGCTCACCAATGCCACCATCAACCGGGCGGGGTACGCGCACGCGTACAGTTACGGTTACGACGCTTATGGCAACCTGCTTGGCAGGACGGAGGCTTTACAGAACGGGGCGGCGAACCTGAAGGCTTCCATCATGAACACGGCTGGCTATAGGGTTCCGGGCCAGGCGCCGGACGAGACGGCGGCGACGAACTATATTAGGGAAGTGGCCTTCACGGCGCAGTTGGCCTCTGGGGCGAACGGGGTGACGAACAACCGGCTCTCCTCGGTCACGCGGGGCGGTGTGGTGATGGGTGTTGACACGGGGCTCGCGCAGCAGCCGGCCTCGATGGTTTACGACGCGAACGGCAACTTGATTGACGACGGGAAATACCTCTACGGCTATGACGCTTTGAACCGCCAAGTCTCGGTGACGGACAAGCTCTCGAACCTTCTTATAGCCGAGTACGCCTATCTGGCATCGGGGGAGCGGATCGCCGCCATGAAATACGCCGGTGGCGGGGTGTCGGATTACACGCGGTACGTGCGCGAGGGCTCCGCGGTGGTTTGGGAGAAAACCGACAGCACTGGCCACGAGAAGAGGTACGTTTACGCGGGCGGAAGGATGGCCTACACGAAGGAGGCGTGGATGGAATGCACGCTTCCCAAGACGCTCTCACTGCAAACGGCCCAGCTTGCCACGACGAGCGTGGCGGCGGACGCGAACGGAACGACGACGACGGCCACGATAGCTTTGCCCGGCCTGCCTCAAGAGGCTAACGCGGTTGAGGTAAGGCTTGTCAAAGGCAACTCGTTGATTGCCAGTCAGCACATTGACAGGCCGGAAGGCGGGCAGTGGTGCGGGTACGAGCAGGCGGTGTTTGCGGGGTTAGTCGAGGGGAACGATTACCAAGCGGGGATTACTCTCTTCTTTAGAGAGGGCCGCGCCAAGGTCATGCCGCTGAAGGCGTACCTGATAGAAAGAATGAAGCTTGGCATAGTGAAGGGGAAGCTCGCGGCGTGGGCGGTCAAGCGGCTGAAGGCGGACAACGAGAGCGTCAGCGAAGAGACGACCACCGGCTTCGCGGGCCTTGCCCCTGACGGGGCTGAAGACTATACTGCAATGGCGGCGCAGGGAGCGCAGATGCAGGAAGTGGCGCAGGGCAGGCAAGTTGACGAGGCGCAGGTTCCCCAAGGAACAGCAAGCGTCAGCGTGCAGGGCTCGGCTGGCACGAGTGTCAGCCTCGCCGCGCCGAGCTTGGGCTCGGCCACGCTGAACGGTAGCATCATCCTTCCCCAGTGCAGCAGGCACGCATTGAACACCTACTACGCGACCGATCACTTGGGAACGGTAAGGTTCACCAAAACCGTTGATGATAACGGCATCGTAACCACGACCACGCACGACTACGAACCCTTCGGCGTAGAGATAACGCCGGCGGACGCCTGCGACAACACCCACAAGTTCACCGGCCATGAGAGGGATGCAGAGACCGGCAACGACTACATGCACTTCAGGTTCTACGGCGCGAGCATGGGCCGCTTCCAGAAACCCGACAGCAACTTCGACAACCCCATCGCCAACCCCCAAGGCTGGAACCTCTACTCCTACGTCAACGGAAATCCCGTAAACTTCAATGACCCGACGGGACATCTCTGTTTTACGGGCGGCAACGTTGTATTTGGGGCAGGACGGGCGCAGTTTGAAGGTTACGACCCTTACGGCGACGGAGGCGGAGGAGGCGGTGGTGGCGGGGACCCGCCTCCTCCCGACACTTCCCAAGGTGCCCAGCCCGCCGCCGGGGCAACAGTAGCGCCGGGGACGACGAATAACCAAGCCCAGCAACAGGCCCAAACGCCCCAACCAGCCCAAGCGGGTGGACAACCAGCGACACCTGGCACCAACACTGCGCCGGCGCAGCAGCAGCCAGCAGTGCCGGAAAATGAAAAGCCCAGCAAGATGGTCATAGTTGGGATGCAACCTGGGAACGACAGCGATCATCACAACTATTACGTTTACCAGCTCCAAAACGGCAACGGTGACGCTTTGACCTCTTCGAATTACACTGTTGCTGAGCACATGACTTACGACAACCCGAGACCTGGCGACACGCAAAACAACACAAACGACAAATACTTCTCTACCCACGAGGGTAAGGGCTACATATATGATAAGGTTGGGTTCGACAGAGACCCTGGCGACAAAGAAAGCTACATTAGTGTGAGCTATCAGTCCTTTAGTGTCAAGTACAAGGACTATCCGCCTGTTGTCCTAAGTACCGTGTTCAAGCACGAAGAGAAGTGGGACAAGAATGGATGGTCAGCAACAGTCACGGTCGCTACTCCGTAAGATGGAAAGGGCATGCCTATGACACATGAGCGACTCGCGTTCGGTTTCGTTGTGCTGGGAATAGCATTAGGATGCAGGGGCCAACACCCGAAAGCCACACCGCAGGAAGCGTATATTGCGGCCCTACAAAACAAAGAGGCCATCGTAAATCGTCTTCGTCCCTTGTTGAAGAGGGCAGGAAGGGGAGCGCGGATCAACTATCTTGGTGCATGCCAGGATGCGATCCCCTTTCTCGTCCCCCTTCCCACAATCCCTCCCCTGGCGCCGAGAAACAGTGAAAGGATCGTGGATACGGTTAGAGCTTTGCTTGGACACGACAAAAATGTGGTTGTGACACAGGAAGACTCCAGGATCATCCGAATAGAGATGGGCCGGGTACCAACCGCAATACTCAGAACACGGATTGCTGTGTTAGCCCTGAACCCAAAGGAACAATATGATCCGTGGTTGGCGATCAAGGCGATCGAACATTCAGACGAAGTGCGGACTGCAATGAAGACACTTAGGGTCGAGTTGCCAAGCTTTGATGACAGCAAGAGCTTTCCGTGTCGGTCTGGAGATGAGAGCCCACGCCTTCCTTCTTCAATGAACAACGTGACAGTAGATGAAGCCCTTGACGTCATTGCGGAGACGTTCAAGGGCATTGTCCTGTATGGAGCGTGCAAGCAGGCGGATGGTTCCAACGAATTCGACATTGGATTTGTGTGCCTGGATGGGCACTAGGGACAGGCAGGCGCAGGCGAACGTGATAAGAACCGGGGTCATCTTGCTTTCTAGCAATCAAGCTCGCCCCTTGCGCGCTGGGGCTTCGCTCCAGCGGGTTGAACGAGGGTAACGAAAGGAGTTCATGAAAGAATGGTTCGCGGTTCAAGGATATTTGCTCTTCTCGGTGCCTCGGCGCCTCGGCGGTTCGCGCTTTGGGGGTTCACATGATTCCCGTTGACCTTCTCTGGTTGATCCCGGTTTTGCCGCTGTTGGGTGCGGCGGTGAACGGTTTTTTCGGGTGGCGGTGGGAGCGGGCTCACAACCTCAAGCCGATAACGGCGGTGGCGATAGCTTCGACGGCGCTGTCGCTTCTGCTTTCGTTGTGGAACATAGTCTGGCTTTGGGGGCTGAACTGGTCCTCGCTGCCGAAGCTGCCTGGAAACGTCGTTGCGGACGCCGCGCACCATTCGGTGGCCTTGGACCTGGCGCCGTGGATCCCGGCCGGGGCGTTCACGGGCATGTTCGGCCAGGCGGCGAACTTCAAGGTTGACTGGCTGTTCGTTCTGGACCCGCTTTCGGCGGTGATGCTCTTCGTGGTTGCTTTCGTCGGCTTTCTGATCCACGTTTACAGCATCGGTTACATGGCCCACGACAAGGGGTACTTCAGGTACTTTTCCTATCTGAACCTCTTCATGGCGATGATGCTGACGCTGGTTCTGGGCGGCAACTACCTTGTGATGTTCATCGGGTGGGAGGGTGTGGGGCTCTGCTCCTACCTGCTTATCGGTTTCTACTACACGAAGGACTACTGCGCCGACGCGGGGAAGAAGGCTTTTCTTACGAACCGGATCGGGGACATGGGTTTCGCGGCGGGGCTGATGCTGATGCTGTACGCCTTCGGGACGCTGGACATGGCGAAGGTGAACGCGATGGCGGTCTCCGGGGGCTACCCGTCCTGGCTTCTGGCGGCGGTGGGGATATTGCTTTTCGTGGGCGCTACGGGCAAGAGCGCGCAGATGCCTTTGTACGTATGGCTTCCCGACGCGATGGCCGGCCCTACGCCGGTGAGCGCGCTGATCCACGCGGCGACGATGGTGACGTCGGGCGTTTATCTTGTTGCTCGGTCGAACGGGCTTTACACGATGAGCCCGGCGGCGCTGATGGTGGTGGCCGGGGTTGGCTGTTTGACGGCGCTCTTCGCGGCCTCGATAGGGCTCGTGCAGAACGACATCAAGAAGGTGCTGGCCTACTCGACGGTGTCGCAGCTCGGGTACATGTTCCTGGGAGTCGGCGTCGGTGCGTACGCCGCCGGGGTGTTCCACCTTTACACCCACGCATTCTTCAAGGGGCTTCTGTTCCTAGGCGCCGGGGCGGTGATTCACGCGATGGGCGGAGAGCAGGACATCAGGAAGATGGGCGGGCTGTGGGGAAAGATACCGCACACGGCGCGGACCTTCCTGCTTGGCTGCATCGCGATAGCCGGGGTGCCGCTCTTCTCGGGCTTCTTCTCTAAGGACGAGATACTGTGGAAGGCACTTACCAGCGCTGACGGGCCGGGGCGCTTCCCGCAGTGGTACGCGACGGCGCTCTTCGCGGTGGGCGTGACGGCGGCGGCGATGACGGCCTTCTACATGTTCAGGCTCTTCTTCCTGACCTTCTTCAACTCCGACAGGGTCTCGGAGGAGGCGAAGCACCACGTCCACGAGAACCCTCCGGTGATGACGGTTCCGCTGTGGATACTGGCGGCGGGAGCGGTGGCGGGCGGATACGTGGGGCTTCCGAAGCTCTGGACGGGGTCGGACAACTTCTGGGAGCGGTGGCTTGAGCCGGTCCTGTACAAGGCTGGCGAGGGCGCGGAAGCGGTGGCGCCGGCAGCTCATAACACGGGCCTTGAATGGGGCGCGATGGTGCTGAGCGTCGCGGTCGCCTTCTTCGGCATCGCCCTGGCGTGGACATGGTACAAGCGCGAGACACAGACGCCATCGAAGCTCGCCCTTTCCGTGCCCGGCCTCTACCGCACCATCCTCAACAAATACTTCGTGGACGAAATCTACTTCGGCGCCTTCATCAGGCCTTTTGTCATGGCGTCGAGGATTCTCTGGGGCGTTGACCGGTGGCTCGTGGACGGTGCGGTGAATACCGTGGCTTATGCCAACGAAGTCCTCGGGATGCTCCTGCGGTTTTTTCAGACGGGATATATTCGTAACTACGGGCTTTTCATTCTGGCGGCTGTTCTTGTCCTTCTCTATTTCTTCGTGTAAGGGGGCGCGCGTCGCATGAACGACCTCGTCATTGGCACCCTCCCTGTTGCGGCGATGGGATTGGCCGCGCTGCTGATGTTGCTCATATCCGCCTTCGTGAAAGAGGGACGCGCCGCAGGGTACGCGAGCCTTTTTATCACAGCGCTTCTGGGCGGTGGTTCGGTGGCCTACTTGTGGGACCGAAACGGCTTGGTCGTCCCGGGCGCCTTCATCTCCTGTGACAAGCTCGCCCTCTTTTTCGACGGCCTTTTCGTCCTCGCCGCGATTTTCTGCATGGCGCTGGCGCCGGACTATTTCGAGAAGAAGCAAAAGAGCGGCAGGACGGAGATATACGGCCTCGTTGCTCTTTCGGCCGCGGGCATGATGGCGCTATCATCGGCCACGAACCTCATCGTCTTCTATCTTGGACTGGAATTGATGTCGGTCTGCTTCTATGTCTTGGCCGGTTTTCTGCGCGAGCACGAAAATTCGGTGGAGGCGGCGCTCAAGTATTTTATCCTGGGGGCTTTCTCTTCGGCGTTCCTGCTCACTGGAGCGGCTTTCCTTTACGGCTCGCTGGGATCGCTCGATTACGCTGGAATGGCGATAAAGCTTTCGGGAAACGTCTTCACATTCGGCCAGCCGATGCTGCTTCTCGGCTTCTTCCTGCTTCTGGTTGGGCTTCTCTTCAAGCTCTCGCTCATTCCGTTCCACTTCTGGGCGCCCGACGTTTACCAGGGAGCGCCGACCCCGGTTTCCGGTTTGATGGCGGTTGGCGGGAAGACGGCGGCGGTTGGGGCGGCCATGAGGCTTTTCCTCTCGGCCTTCTCGCAGAGCTCGCTACTATCTCAGAAGTGGGCCCTCGTCTTCGCGTTCGTGGGCCTCCTCACCATCTTCGCGGGAAGCATGATCGCGCTTACGCAGAGGCACATAAAGCGGCTGCTTGCTTACTCGTCAATCGTCCACGCCGGCTTTCTGGCATTGGGGCTCGGCGCCCTCGGGCTGGTGGCGCCGATGGGGCAGAAAATGACGGAGGCGCTGTTGTTCTACGTCGCTGCGTACCTCTTCATGAATTACGGCGCATTCGCAATTGCCGGAGCGGTCGAGCGCGCCGAGAACCAGGACGAGCCGGTGAGGAGGTTCTCCGGCCTCGGCTCGGTTTCCCCGGCGCTTGGAGCTTTCTTCGCCCTTTTCATGTTCAGCCTGCTGGGGCTGCCTCTGACCGCCGGCTTTTTAGGGAAGTTCTACATTTTCGGGACGTTGGTCAGCGCTCATTCCTACTGGATCGCGAGCCTCGGCCTTTTGGGGACAGTAATAGCCACCTTCTACTACCTGAAGGTCGTCGTTGCCCTCTATTTTCCGCCAGCGGGAGAAGATCCGGCCCCGGCGCCAAAGATCGGCGCCATGACTTGGCTCGTGGTCTTGGTCGCGGCCGCCCTTACAATTTACCTGGGCATCTTCCCGGGCCTGGTGACTTCAGCCGCGCAGGGCTTGACCATTGGCTGATACTTCGATAATGCAGGAGAGCAGGATGAAGGTGAGAAAAGCCGTCATCCCCGCCGCAGGCCTGGGCACGCGGTTTCTTCCGGCGACCAAGGCTTCGCCTAAAGAGATGCTTCCCGTCGTTGACAAGCCGGTGATCCAGTACGTCATGGAAGAGGCGGTAGCCGCGGGGATAGAGAGCGTTCTCATAGTCACCGGCCGGGGCAAGGACGCTATAGAAAACCACTTCGACGTCTCGGCCGAGCTTGAGGCGTTTCTGGAATCCAAAGGCAAGCGCCGAGAGCTGGATCAGGTAAGGGCCATAGCCTCGATGGTTGAAGTGACCTACATCAGGCAGAAGGAGGCCCTTGGGCTCGGCCACGCGGTGTCGTGCGCCAGGACGTGGGTTGGAGACGAGCCCTTCGCGGTTTTCCTGGGGGACGACATCGTCGTCGCCAAAGAACCTTGCATCGCGCAACTTCTCTCGGTTTTTCACGCGAAGAACGCGTCGGTTCTGGGAGTCATGGACGTGGCGAGAGAAGAGACGAGGAAATACGGAATCGTCGCGGGAAGCAACGAAGGCGCGCGCACTATCAAGATAAGCGACATCGTAGAAAAGCCGGAACCGAATGAAGCGCCCAGCACTACGGCGGTCATTGGGCGCTACGTCTTCACCCCCGAAATATTCGGCCACTTGGAAAAGACCAGGGCCGACGTTTCCGGCGAGATTCAATTGACCAGCGCCATAAAGAGCCTGATGTCCGTCCAGCCGGTTTACGCCTACAGGTTCGAGGGACGCCGCTACGATGCGGGGGATAAGCTGGGCTTCTTGGAAGCCACGGTCGAGATGGCTCTGGAAAGGCCGGACTTGGGCGAGCCCTTCCGAGCTTACCTGAAGGGGCTGGCGTCTAAGCTCTAAAATATGGAGATCTGGCAGTGATGATGACGACAGGGCGCGCGGCTTCGTGGGGCGTGGCTCCGTTCAGGGCCGTAGCCTGCGCGCTCGTCGTAGCCGCCGCGCTGCCAATGGCTGAATCCAAGGCCCCTCTCATGTGGCCTCTGCCGATTCACGAGGGGTGCACATCCAGCTTCGGCGAATTTCGCTCCACCCACTTGCACATGGGCGTTGACATGCGTACGCACCAGGAGGAAGGGTGGCCCGTCTTCGCCGCCGGCAACGGCCGCATTTCAAGGCTCCGCCGCGAGCCGGTCGGATATGGCCGAGTGCTCTACCTCGACCTGGATGACGGGCGGACGGTCGTTTACGGCCACTTGTGCCGCTACAGCCGCGCGCTCGGGCTGGAACAGCGCCTGCAGGAAGCCTGCGCCGCCAAGAACAGCTCGTTTCCGGGGGACATCTATGTATCACCTCCGGCCAGCGTAAAGCGAGGCGACATAGTGGCCTACTCGGGGCAATTGGGCATAGGCGCCCCGCACCTTCACTTCGAGGTCAGACAGGGGGACGACGCCTGCGACCCGTTCACCGAAGGGCTGGAGCTTCCCAAGGGAATGGAGGCGCCGGTCATATCGGGCGTGGCCTTCGTCCCGAGAGACGCCTCCGGCGAGGTTGATGGCAGCTTTCGTCCGGCCTGCGTGGCCGCTGTTGCCGCGGGGCCGGGGCGCTACCGGCTTTCCAGACCGGTGACGCTCAGCGGAGCCGTGGACCTGATGCTTTCTGCAAGGGACCATCTGGGAATTCCAGACAATTCCACTGGGTTGTCGAAAGTCTCGGCCTTGCTGGACGGAACTAGATTTTTCTCGATGGATTTGGGGTGCATCAGCTTTGCCAGATCTCCATATTTTAGAGCTTAGACGCCAGCCCCTTCAGGTAAGCTCGGAAGGGCTCGCCCAAGTCCGGCCTTTCCAGAGCCATCTCGACCGTGGCTTCCAAGAAGCCCAGCTTATCCCC
>DAHXMK010000012.1 GCA_027365515.1 Candidatus Aminicenantota bacterium | reverse complement strand
TTCCCGCTCAGCGCTCGGCTTGGCAAAGCCAGCCCTGGAGGGATGGTTTTGCATTAGTTCCCAGGGCTTCGGCCTCGCTGCTCACCCATCCCCCCTTCGAAGACACCCTTTGCCAGGATGTCAGCATTGCTCGCGCCGGAGTATTAAAGACAACGAGAGTGGCAGTTCGACAAGATAAGCGATAAGGGCCGCCGCCCAGATAGCTGGGGCGGGCGGCCTCGACCCGGGGGGCGAGCCATGGCCGTTCATTTCCCTCACTGCTCGTGGATTGTCTTAAGCGAAATGACCTCGAAGGTTCTCTTGCCGCCGGGAGTCTGGACCGCTACCTCGTCGCCCTCGCGCCTTCCGAGCATCGCTTTGCCGATCGGCGACTGGACCGAATAGAGCCCTTTGGAAATGTCGGCCTCCTCGTGGGTGACGAGGCGTATCTCGATCTCCTCGTCCTTATCGAGGTCCAGAAGCTTGAGCCTGCTTCCGTAGGCGGCCTTGTCCTTTGGTATGGCGTTGAGGTTGATCGTCGAAAGGGCGGCGATGCGCTCCTGAAGCTGACGGAGCCTGGCTTTGACGTACTGCTGCCGCTGAAGGGCCATGTGGTACTCGGCGTTTTCGGAGAGGTCGCCCAACTGCCTGGCGCGGTCTATTTCGCGCGGGAGCTCGACGCGAAACTCGTGGTCGAGTTTCTTCATCTCCTCTTCCAGCGGACCCAGATTTCCATCAACCTCACCAACTACAAGGTGACGCCGTGCCACGCCGTTCTTGAGAAAGCGAGAGAGCTTGCCGCGCGGCGCGGGCTCGTGGTCACCGGCAGCGAAGTGGTCGGGCTGATTCCATTCAGGGCGCTCTACGAATCGGGCCTCTACTACTTGAAGCTCCAGGGGCGCTCGGCGGGAGTGCCAGTGGACGACGTGCTCGAAACGGCGGTCCAGTCCATGGGGCTTCGCGACGTATCGCCTTTCGACATCAAGGAAAAGGTGATCGGCTATCCGGAGCCTGGCGCCGGCGACCTCATCGTGAAGCGGACCGACGAGTTCGTCCATGAGGTCTCGCGCGAATCCCCGGCGCCGGGCGGCGGCTCCGTCTCCGCGCTCGCTGGCTCGCTCGGGGCCGCGCTGGCTTCAATGGTGGCCAACCTAACCTCCGGCAAGGCCGGCTACGAGCTGGCCTGGGCTTCAATGTCCGAGACCGCCGAGAAGGCGCAGGCCGTAAAGGACAAGCTCCTTTCAGCCGTTGACGAGGACACCCGGGCCTTCAACGGATACATGGAAGCGCTCAGGCTTCCCAAAGGCACCGCCGAGGAGAAATCGGCGCGCGCGGCCGCGATGCAATCGGGGCTCAAGCAGGCGGTGGCCGTGCCGCTCCAGACGGCCGAGCTTTCCTTGAAGGCGCTTTCGCTCTGCAAGGCGGCGGCCGAGCAGGGCAACAAAAACTCGGTGAGCGACGCCGGCGTGGGCGCCCAGATGGCTAAGGCGGCCGTAATGGGGGCTTGCTTGAACGTGCGGATCAATCTGCCGGGCATCAAGGAACCGGGCTTCGTCGCCGAAATGACGGCGCGGTGCGAGGAGATGGAAAAGAGCGCGGGGCTTCTCCTCGCCGAAGTCCAAGAGGCGGTTCTTTCGCGCATTGGATCAAAATGACGAGCAGACAGGAAGGGGCGAATTCCAGCGCCACACGATTCGTCCGCCATCTGGACGCTTACTCACTTTGCTATAATTGCCTCGGAGGAGAAGAATGTCCGACCACATGAAGGGCCTCGACAACACGAGGAAGGCGCTGGAAGAGGAGATGAAGAAAC
>DAHXMK010000001.1 GCA_027365515.1 Candidatus Aminicenantota bacterium | reverse complement strand
CGGTGCGTCCCCATGACGTTGCCCAGGACGGGGACGGAATGGCCTTTCACCTTCTCGAAAAGCACCGCCGGCCCGCCCTCCTTGACGGCGCGGTCGAGGACCTCGGTCACTTCGAGGTAGGGGTCAACCTCTTCCTTGACTCTTAACAGGTCGCCCTCTTTTTCGAGCGAAGCCATGAAGTCCGACAGGTCCCGGTACGCCATTGGCGGAGCCTCCTTTTGACCGGGCGCCATGCGCCCGCCGTTCATTATCGCACCTTTAGCCGGCGGCGGCCCTCTTGAAGACGAGCTTCTCCATCGCCAAGAGAATGCAAAGCGCCGCGAAGGCGAGCGCGCAGTAGAAATACCAGATGTAATGGGCGTGCGCGTAAAGCGGCGCCAGCTTGTCCGGGGACAGCGACGGAAACTTGGCCGGGTCCGGGCAATACCTGTCCAGCAGATAGCCTGATGAGACGAAAGCGATGATAGAGGCGATCGTCGTGTTGAGATTCGAGTAGCCCATGTAGAGCCCCTCCTCCCCTTTCGGCGCTTGGAGGCTGGCGAACTCGAGGTACCGCGGGCTCATGAAGCACTCGGCGACGCCCTGAATGGCTATCCCGGCCACCATCATCAGTGTGATCGGATGGACCGCCACCGAGAAGATGGAGACGGGGCCATTGAAGAGCGCCGAGAGAGACATCGTGAACGATGAGATGATGAGCAGGGCGAACGAAATGGACATTGAGCCGACCGGGCTCACCCTCTTCGCAAACGCGGTCAGCGGCACGACCGCTAGCACTACCACGAGAAGGTTGACGTTGGCGTAGCATTCGGGGCTCGCCTCCTTCCCGACGAGCCTGATCACGTATTTCGGAAGCGTCGCGTAAAGCTGCTGCTGGATCGCCCAGAAGGCGCCCGTTATCACTATAAGCGCCGTGAACTTGAAGTTGCGCAGCACCCTGGCCATTCCGCGAAAAACCTCCGCGACCCCCTTGCCGGCAGGCTCCGCGCCCCGCGCCTCCGGAAAATAGAGCGCGCTCACCAGAACGAGGGCGATCAGCGCCAGAGCGGCCGAGTAATAGGGAATGTACTCGATTCCAAGGCAGCTCCTCAGCGGCTTCGCTATGCTCTTTCCGGTGAAGGAGCCGATGTTCACCGTCATGTAGAAGAGGCTGAAGGCTCTCGCCCGCAGCTCCTCCGAGCTGCTCTTGGCCACCGTGCCCGTGACGACTGGCTTAACGAACGAGCCGCCCACGGCCACGAGCGCGAGAAAAAACAGGACGGGAACTTTGTGCGGCATGGCGCCCACGCCGAAATACCCGGCCGAGAGAAATGCGAAGGCGAGGATCAGCGAAAGCCTGAACCCTATCTTGTCGGCGACCGCTCCCGTGAAGAGCGGCAGGAAATAGATGAGGGCCGAGAAGAGGCCGCCGATCCAGCCCGCCTCTATGTCATCGTAGCCGACGACGTTCGTGAGAAACAGCACCAGCGCTATGAAAGCGCCATAGTAGGCCGCCCTCTCGAAAAGCTCGATGCCGTTTGCCACCCAGAATGTCCTGCCGAAGCTCCACTTCCCCATTGGCTCCCCCGCGCCGAGAAGTATAACCGATATCAAGACCCCATCCCCAAGACGGAGAGAAGAACTCCTTGACAAGCGTCAAGGCGGAGAATAGATTCACAATCAGGCGGGGGCCGCCTGGGAGGATGCCATGAAGCGAATCGCCTTTGGGCTGGGCGCTCTTTTGATCGTCATGGCCTCGGCGGCGCAAGAAGCGGCGCCGCCAAAGCCTTTCCCCCGTTACGAAGGCAAAGTCCTTTTTCAGGACGTCGTTCAGGTGGAGAAGGCGCTCTCCCCTGAACTCTACGCAAAGGCCAAGGCCTGGGTCATCTCGTCCTTCCCCAAATCCGCCAGGGCCATTCAGATAGAAGACCCGGCCAACGGCGTCCTGGTTGCGAGGGTAACCCACGACGAATACTACGGCGGCAGGTTCCCGGTCGGCTTCAATTTCACGATCACGGTTGAAGTCAGAGACGGCCGTTACCGGTGGAGCTTTGACCAGATCGAGTACGACCCGGGCACCTATAGCACGCCGATAGAGGCGGAACTTACGCCGGCGGGCACAGGCGTT
>DAHXMK010000418.1 GCA_027365515.1 Candidatus Aminicenantota bacterium | reverse complement strand
TACGCCTTTCTATCCAAAGTAACGGCCGCGGCCGCCGTGAATCCATGGTGGGCCATCTCTACGGCCCCCGCCTGAGCCGCCTCCCTGCCAGGGAAGAAGCCGGCCCACGCCGAGCCTGAACCGGCCATCAGCGCTCTCGCCGCGCCAGCCGCCACGAGCGCCTTCGCGACGGAAGCTGATTCCGATGCGTTGCCGGAAAGGGCGGCCACCTCCTCGAAACGGTTGAAAAGAGCCTTGCGCGTGAGCCTCCCGCTCACGACCTCGCCTGCGATGTCCTGTATTCTATGAGCGTCGCGCGGCGCTGTCAACTTCTCGTCGAGTATCCTGTACGCCTCTTTCGTTGCCATGCCCGACGACGGCCAGGCGATGACGAGATGGTTGGCTGGAATGTCCGGGAGAGGATAGACCTCCTCGCCGCGCCCCGCTGCCAGCGCAGTTCCGCCGTAGAGGAAGAATGGAACGTCGCTGCCGAGCTTCTCCGCCAGCGAGACGATGGTTTCCCTGTCAGGAACGATGTTCCAAAGCTTCGAGAGCGCCAGGAGCGCGATCGCGCCGTCCGAACTGCCGCCGCCCAAGCCGGCCTGCGAGGGAATCCGCTTGGTGAGGCGGAGCTTCGCTCCGGCTCTGATTTTTGCGGCATTGCGCAGAATCACTGCCGCTTTCATGACGATGTTCTCTTCGCCGGAAGGAATTCCAGGGTCGGAACATTCCAGGGAGAGCGCCTCGGGCGCCGGCGCCACTTCGAGCGTGTCGAAGAGGCTGATTGTCTGAAGGACGGTGCGGACGTCGTGGTATCCGTCCGGCCGCTTTCCCAGCACTTCGAGCCCCAGGTTGATTTTCGCGAAGGCGTGGAACATTCTTGGCGGCGTCATGGCAGGAGTCCATCCAAGAGAGATGAAGCGGAGACGGCTTCAGTCCCGGCTCCCGGCGGCCCGGCAAGCACTTCGGCCGGGATCGCGCCGAAATCGGCCTTGCGCCATTCGACCGTCAGCCTGGCGCCCATGGGGCCATCCACCATGGCCGACGCGTAAGGAAAACCGCCCGTGCTTCTTACGAAACGGGCGCGGCGTCCGCCGCCCGCGCCCCGCCACTCGCAAGCGGCGAGCCTTCCGGAGTTGTCATACTTGATTGACTCGCCGTGCGGGGGAGGCGTCGCCGCAAGCAGTGTCCACAAATCCAACGGGGACCAGGGAAGGCTTGAGTCCAGTTCGCTCCACCGCGCGCTTTCCCCGCTGTCCGGGTTGAAAAGAAGGGCAGACGACGGCTTCAAGAGAACCAGCAGTCGCGTCCCGCCCATGTTGTCCCGGATTTCCACTCTCGCCCCGGATGCCGGGTCAACGGCGCACCCGGCGGAGAGCAGCGCGCCGCGGCCATGCGCCGTGGCCCTTATTTGGATGGAGGCCGTGTAGGGCGCCAGCGGAGAAATGGCCGCGGGCGATTGCTGAGGTATGTGGCTGCACGCGCCGCAGAAGAGCATGGCGCTAAGAAGCGCCGCCCCGCCAAACGAAGGCTTAGCACCGCGCCATTCATCTTCCGCCGCTGTCAGTTCCACTCGAACTCAATCTCCTTTTTGAACCTGGAGATGCTTATCTGGAGCGAGCGCGTTTCGCCCGAAGCGAACTCCGCCCTCTCCTCGTGATGGCTCTTTATGTCCACAATGTCGGTGGCAAGTTCGAAAGAGACTGTATGGCCGCCAGGGGAAACCTTGACGCTTTTGCTCCAGCTTCCCTTCTTCAGCGAAAACTTTCTGTCAATCGTCTCGTGGGCGACCGTTTGGCCGTCAACCTTGAGCCAGTATTCGCCCTTTAACACGCCGGCGGTGAAGGTCATGTCGAGCGTGGCGGTCTTGGCGGCGGACGCGGCTGGCGCTGGGGAAGCCTGCGCCGCCGTGGTTGAAGGCTTCGGGGCGGCGGCCGGTTGTTCGTGCTTAGGCTGTTTCGGTTTCGGCTTTGTACTCTTCGGCGAGCGCTGGGCCGGTTTTGCCTCCGTGCTCCCCGCAGCATCTGGCTGGGTTGCTTCCTCCGGCGTAGATTCTTGCGATGGAACGGCGGCGGATGGAGCAGCCACGCGATGGGTCCACCACCACAGGAAGCCCCCGAGACGATTGACAGAAAGTTTTCGCTGAAGAAGGGAAGCTGGAGCAAAAGCGTCAAGGTTTCCCCTGGCGGCCATACAG
>DAHXMK010000407.1 GCA_027365515.1 Candidatus Aminicenantota bacterium | reverse complement strand
AGCCCGGCGATGCGCCCGGCGTCCTTAGTCGCTTGGCGCTGCGGGTCGGAGAAATAGGCGGGCACGGTCACGATCGCCTCGGTTACCTCCTCGCCGAAATATTCTTCCGCGCTCTTCTTCAGCTCGCCGAGGATGAAAGCGCTAATTTCCTGAGGGCTGTATTCGCGCTCCCTCGCCTTGACGCGGACGTCGCCGTTCGGCGCTTCGACCAGGGCGTAAGGCAGCACCTCCTGGGCCTGCGCCATCGTCTGGTCCGAGAATTTTTTCCCGATTAGCCTCTTGACGGCATAGATCGTGTTTGAAGGGTTGGTGACCGCCTGCCTCTTGGCCAGGTTCCCGACGAGCCTCTCCCCCTGCTCGCTGAAGGCGACGATGGACGGAAGCGTCCTGCCGCCCTCCCGGTTCGGGATGACGACCGGCTGGCCGCCTTCGATGAAGGCCATGCACGAGTTGGTGGTCCCGAGATCAATGCCGATGACCTTAGCCATTGGAAGCCTCCGGTTGCGGCGCGGCGTTCAGCCTGTTCACTCTCACTCTGGCGGGCCGTATCAGTTTGCCCTTGAAGATGAAGCCGCGCTGTATGACCTCGGTGACGGCGCCATGGGGGAGCTCCGGGTCCATGGAGAGCATGACCGCCTCGTGCATCTCAGGGTCGAACTGCTGGCCGAGCGCCTCGACCGGCTCGGCTCCAGCCTTGGCGAGCGCCTCCAGGAAACTCTGCTGGCAGAGTTCGAGCCCCCTGGACCACTGGGGCGGCGCCTCCTGGCGCAACAGCCCGATGGCCGTATCCAGGTTGTCGAGGACCGGAAGCAGAGAGCGGATCAGCTCTCCTTGCGCCCTGTCGCCGGCTTCCGCCTGGTCGCGCTCAGCGCGCCGCCTGTAGTTTTCAAAGTCGGCCTTGAGCCTCAGAAGAGCATCCTCCAGCTTCTTCGCCTTTTCCTTGGCCTCTTCGTCTTCTTGCTTTTCACGGGACAGGCCCTCCTCGATGTTTCCAAGAGGCTCAACGGAGTGCGGCCCTTCGTCGTGCTCGACGAACTCGATCATCATGTCGCCGGGACCGCCGGAATCGCCGGCGCCGTTCTTCTCTTCGTCACTCATCCGTCCCACCCTGGAGGGCGAAAAGGTGGCTTGCCTTCGTGAGCCTCCGCGCCTGAGCCTTCAGGGCGGGAAGCGCGAGGTCGAAGCGCATGCATTCGGGGCCTATGACGCCGACGAAGCCGAGCCCCGTCGAAACGTCGCCGTAAGCGGTCCCCAGAAGGGCGAGCCCGCGCGATTCCGGGTCCGGCCAGTCCTCTCCGATGACTATGGCGAGCCCGCTCACCTGGTCCCAAACCTCATCTAGAAACAGCAGGAGGCTCCTCTTCTCTTCCAGCGTCGAAAGCACGGCCTTCAGCACCTTGGCGTCGCCGTTGACTTCCGGCGCTTCCAGCAGCCAGGGAAGCCCGCCCCAAAAAACTTCGGGCATCATCGCCGCGGCCGGGAAAGATGGCTCGACCAGCACCGCTGCGTCACGCATGACCTCGGTGGAGCGCCCGCTCTCCTCGGCCACCTGCTTTCGCAGGCTGTCGCGGGTCTCTTCCAAAGTGCAGCCGCTGTAGGCCTCGGAAAGGCACGCCGAGAAAGCCCTCAGCTCACCGGCCGAATACCTTCTCAGCGGGGCCAGCCACTGCTCGTAAACCTGCCCGCTCTGCAAAACGATGACCATGAGGATCGAGCCGCCAGAGACTGGCACCAGGTCGCACGCCTTCAACCTGGCCTGGCCGATGGAGGGCGTCGTGGCGAAACCGAGGCCGCGCGCGGAGGCCGA
>DAHXMK010000402.1 GCA_027365515.1 Candidatus Aminicenantota bacterium | reverse complement strand
GACGCCCCGGCCTCCTCCATCGCCTTGAGGTTGGCGAGGTCGCGGCTGAGAGAGGACGCCGCCGGAATGATAGGATTCTTGAGCCTAAGGCCTAGGTAGGTGGTTGAAAGGTCCATCTCCGCCTCCTTTCTTTAAAGAATACCAGAAACCGGCGCCCTATTTCATCGCCGGGACGCGAGAAAAAAAAGCGCGCCCGGCCAGGAGCCGGGCGCGCGCCGCTTCGAGCGAGTCCTATTCGTTCTTCTTCGGTTCGCCGAAGCTCATGGCCGCGAGCTGCTCGTAGAACTTGTAGAGCCGCTGGCTGGACTGTTGTCCCATCTCCATGAACTTCTTCGCGAGCTCGGGCTTGCTCTTGGTGAGCATCCTGAATCGGGTTTCGGTCATGGCCCAGTCGCCATAGGTGATCTTCGGCGCCTTCGAATCGAGCTTCAACGGGTTCTCGCCCTTTTCGGCGAGCTCTGGGTTGTAACGGTAGAGCGGGAAGGCGCCCGATTCAACGAGGGCCTTCTGGTGCTCCATGCCCAGGCGCAGGTCGTAGCCGTGGGCGATGCAGTGCGAATAGGCGATGATTATCGAGGGGCCGTTGTAGCTCTCGGCTTCGAGGAAGGCTTTGACCGTCTGGTTGTCGTTGGCCCCCATCGCGACCTGGGCGACGTAAACCGTGCCGTATGCCATCGCCATCAGGCCGAGGTCCTTTCTCGGCGAGGGCTTGCCGGAGGCGGCGAACTTCGCGACGGAGCCGATAGGCGTCGCCTTGGAGCACTGGCCGCCGGTGTTCGAGTAAACCTGCGTGTCAAGCACGAGGACGTTCACGTCGCGCCCCGAAGCGAGGACGTGGTCGAGGCCGCCGTAGCCGATGTCGTAGGCCCAGCCGTCGCCGCCAAGAATCCAAACGCTCTTCCTTACGAGGGAATCGGCGACGCCCAAGAGGTTCTTCGCCTCCGCGCTCTTCATGCCGCTAAGCTTTTTCTTCAGCTCCGCGACCCTGGCGCGCTGCGCCGCGATGCCGGCCTCGTCCTTCTGCTGGGCGGTGACGAGGCTCTCGGCTAAATCGCCTCCGATGTCGGAGGAGAGCTTCTTTAGGAGGTTGACGGCGAACACCTTCTGGGTGTCGAGGCTCAGCCTGAAGCCGTAGCCGAACTCCGCGTTGTCCTCGAAGAGGGAGTTGGACCACGCCGGGCCGCGCCCGTCCGAATTGACGGCCCACGGCGTCGTCGGCAGGTTGCCGCCGTAAATGGAGGAGCAGCCCGTGGCGTTCGCGACGATGGCCCTGTCGCCGAAGAGCTGGCTCAAGAGCTTCACGTAGGGCGTTTCGCCGCAGCCGGAACACGCGCCGGAGAACTCGAAGAGCGGCCTGAAGAACTGGGAGCCCTTCACCGTGCCTGGGTTCACCTTCGCCCTCTCGACGTCGGGCAGCGAGAGGAAGAAAGAGAAGTTCTCGCGCTCCAGGAACCTGAGCGGCATCTGGTCCGCCATGTCAATGGCCTTGTGGCTGGCGTTGCTCTTGTCCTTGGCCGGGCAGACCTGAACGCAGAGGCCGC
>DAHXMK010000275.1 GCA_027365515.1 Candidatus Aminicenantota bacterium | reverse complement strand
CTTCAACCAGGGGGTGGAAGTCGCTGGGGCGGACAGGCTTGTAGCCAGGAACAAGATTTCCCTGATCATGCCGCTGCCGGTCGCCTACAAGGAGCGCATCCTCCAGCTTCCCGGCGTGAAGTGCGTCACCTACGCGACCTGGTTCGGCGGCAAGTACCATGACGACAAGAATTTTTTTCCGCAGTTCGCGATAGACACTGCCACTTGGCTTGAAACCTACCCGGAGTTCGAAGTGCCTCCCGCTCAGTGGTCGGCCTTCCTGGCCGACCGCGAAGGCTGCGTCGTGGGGCGCGGCATCGCGGAGAAGTACGGCTTCAAGGTGGGCGACAGGGTTCCCATAATCGCCACGATCTTCGGTGGCGTCTGGGAATTCAACGTTGACGGCATCTACACGGGACGGCGCAAAGAGGACGACCTGACCCAGTTCTGGTTTCACGGCTCCTACCTCGAAGAGCGGAGGCAGTGGGGCAAGGGGATGGTCGGCTGGTACATCGTGCGGGTGGATTCGCCGGACCGCGCCGTCTCGGTGGCGAAGGCGGTGGACCAAAGGTTCGCCAACTCGAGCTGGGAGACGAAGACCGAGACGGAAAGCGCTTTCGCGGCTGGCTTCGTCAAGCAGATAGGCAACATCAAGCTGCTGATCCTCGTCATCGGCGGCGTCGTCTTCTTCACGCTGCTATTGGTGACCGGCAACACGATGGCGATGTCGGTCCGCGAGCGCACCGGCGAGATCGCCGTGCTCAAAACGATTGGATTTTCGGGACGGACTGTGCTTTGGCTGGTTCTCGCGGCATCCCTGGCCTATTCGGTGCAAGGAGGAGTGTTGGGGCTGGCGGCGGTGAAGCTCTACACGCTGCGCGGAGACCCGACCGGGGGAATGCTTCCCCTCTTCTACCTGTCCGAAGGAAAAATGGCGCTCGGGCTGGCCGTCGCGCTGATTCTGGGCGCGGCTGCTGGCATCATTCCGGCGGCCCTCGCGATGAGGCTTCGGATTGTTGACGCTCTGAGGAGGATTTGACGTGGGCCCGGCGATTCCGGTTCCCTATACGCTGCGTTCACTCCGCTCGAGGTGGAGGAGCAACCTGGTCGCGGTCGCCGGAATCGCCGGCGTCGTGGCGGTCTTCATAGCGATGCTGGCGATGGCGAAAGGCTTTCAGGCCACGCTGGTTGAAAGCGGCTCGCCGAGAAACGCCATCATAATGCGCGGCGGGGCGAGCACCGAGATGGAGAGCGTGGTCACGAAGGACGAGCTGACCGTCATCAGCGACGCGCCGCAGGTGGCTCGCGACGAAAAGAACAGGGCCATGGCCAGCGGCGAGGTGGTCGTGATCACGGCGTTCAGGCACAAGGCTTCCGGCGCCGACGCCCTCGCCCAGGTGAGGGGCGTGACGCCGATGGCGCTTGAAGTGCACGGCGGCGCGCGCGTGGAGAGAGGAAGATTCCTCAATCCCGGCACGGCCGAACTGGTCGCAGGAAGGAACGCGTCGGAGATGTACGACCTGCGAGCATACGGCCTCGACGTCCTTCAAAATGTGCG
>DAHXMK010000388.1 GCA_027365515.1 Candidatus Aminicenantota bacterium | reverse complement strand
GATCTGAAACGCCGATGGTCGAAACCGTGATCCTCCGCCATGAGATGCCCATGCCGTCAGGGTCTTCCATCAAGAAGAGCGCCTTCTCGACCTCGGCCGCGTTCAGAAGAGGCTCTCCCATACCCATGAATACGACGTTGTATTGAAAGTCGCGCAGGTCGGTCTTCGCTTCGACTGCGTAAAGCTGGCCGATTATCTCGCCGACGGCAAGGTTTCTCGTGAAACCCAGGCGGGCAGTCAGGCAGAAGGCGCACCCCACCGGGCAGCCGACCTGGGAGGAAATGCAGACCGTGCGGCGTTTGCCATCGGGGATGTAAACGGCCTCGACTTGCTCTCCGTCGCCGAGGCGCAGAAGGAACTTCCGCGTCCCGTCGCCCGAAAGCTGTTCGCCGGCGATTTCGGGGACGCCTGGGGTCGTCAACGCGGAGAGCGCCTCGCGCGCCCCCTTCGGGAAGCTGGTCCAGTTGAGCGGGTTGGCTTCGCGCAGAGAATAGAGCCAGCGGTAGGCCTCCTTGCCTCGAAAAGCGGGAAGATCGAGGCGCGAAGCAAGCTCCGCCAGCTCTTCGCGGCTGGAACCCAGCAGCGGCTTTTTGCGGGCTTCAGCTTGGCTCGCCGCCATCAAAGCGCCGTCCCTCCTTGGATATTATACCAAAGGCTCTTGGGACGCTTTTGCCCGACTGCTCCTTAGCCGCGGAGCACGGTTGGTTCTCTCGTTTTGGTGGCTTTGGCGGGCTCGCGTTATGGGGCAGGCTCGCCTGGAGTCAGCGGCCCGGGGTGTTGGGTAAGGCGCCGCGTGACGTTTACGGTGGTGACTTCGTCGGCCCTGACGGTGATCTCTTTGAGAGTGGTGATCCAGAATGGCGGGGTGGAAACGGTCATGGCATAGCCATCAACGGCCGGCAGGCCGGAGAACGAGTATTTGCCATCGGAATCGGCTTGCGTCGTCCAGTTGCGTCCGAATCCGGGATGGCTCACCTTGACGTGGGCGCCCATGATCGGACTGCCGTCGGAGTCGCTCACGTACCCGGCGATTCCTCCGGTCGGCCCCGGCGGAAGTTGCACTTCGGGCCCGCCCTGCGGCTGGCGCTTGTCGGCGCCGCCGCAAGCGAACAGGAGCGCCATCACCATCAATCCCAGAATGAAGACCAGCGCCCTTCTCGAAATCGCCATTTCCGCCTCCACGGCCAAGCCCCCATTCTTGGGAACCTGGCTAACCGCCAGCATAACACGAAAGCGAATGGCCTAGCAGGATCAGGTTACATATACATACCGCCGTTGACCGAGATCGTCTGGCCCGTGATGTATGAAGCCTCCTCGCTGAGGAGGAAGCAGACCGCCTTGGCCACGTCTTCCGGAGTGCCGGGACGCTTCATGGGGACGACGCTCAGCATCGCTTCCTTCTGGCGGTCATCGAGCTTTTCGGTCATGGCTGTCGCGATGAAGCCGGGCGCGACGGCGTTGCAGGTTATGTTGCGCCCCGCAAGCTCCCTGGCCACAACCTTGGTGAAGCCGATGAGGCCCGCCTTGCTGGCGACGTAGTTGGCCTGCCCCGGGTTGCCCATCAGCCCTACGACGGAGGCGACGTTCACGATGCGGCCGAATCGCTGGGAGATCATCGCCTTCGTCGCAATCTGGGTCAGGGTGAAAGCGCCGGTAAGGTTGACCGCGATCACGGCGTCCCACTCCTCGGGTTTCATGCGCATCAGGAGGCCGTCGCGCGTTATGCCGGCGTTGTTGACAAGAAGCTCGACGCGGCCCTCTTTTGCAATGATGGCCGCCACCGCTTTTTCGCAGGAGGATCTGTCCGAGACATTAAGCTCGACGGCGTTTGCTTTCAGCCCCTTCTGGCGAAGCTCTTCCGCGGACTTTTCCATCCCCGCGAGGTTCACGTCGGCTCCATAGACGACGGCCCCCTCGCGGCCCAGCTTTTCCGCGATGGCATAACCAATTCCCTGCGCGGCTCCCGTCACAAGAGCGATGCGGTTTTCGAGACGGCTCATCGTGTTACCTCCCGTTCAGGACTGAGTGCTGAGTAATGAGGTCTGAGAAAAAAACGCCGCCCACTCA
>DAHXMK010000368.1 GCA_027365515.1 Candidatus Aminicenantota bacterium | reverse complement strand
GGAGGGCGACGTGGCCCGTCTTTCGGCCGAGGCCGAGCTTGCCAAGGCGACCCGCGACTTCGAGGTCCAGCGCGCGGAGTTTCAGTCGGCGGTGAACGTCAAGCGCGCCCAGGCCGACATCGCCTACGACCTTGAGAGGGCAAGGCTCTCCGAGAGCCTCAAGAAACAGGAGTTCTCCGTCAAGCTCGCGGAGAAGGAGCTGGCTGCGAAGGTCGAGGCGAAGGAGATCGAGCGCCGCGAGAAGGAGCTCGAGGCCACGGTGAAGCGCCCCGCCGAGGCGATGAAGTACCAGGCGCAGCTTGAGGCCGAGGCGGCCGCCTACCAGAAGGAGCTGGAAGCCAAAGGCCGGGCCGCCGGCATCAGGCTCGAAGGCGCGGCCAAGGCGGAAGCGATGAAGGCGCAGGGTTCGGCCGAAGCTTTCACCATGGAGGAGAAGGCCAAGGCGTGGAAGGAGTACAACGACGCCGCGATGGCCGAGATGGTCGTCGAGAAGCTGCCGGAGCTGGCCCGCGCCATAGCGGAGCCTCTCTCCAAGGTCGAGAAGATCGTCATGGTGGGTGAAAGCAACGGAGCGCCGAAGATCACGGGCCAAGTCGCCTCGGTCATTGCCCAGCTTCCGCCCGTCGTTGAAAGCCTTACCGGCATTAAGCTCGAGGAGCTTCTCAAAAAAAAGCTTTCCTCCGGCAAAGATGAGAAGTAGCTCCACCGTCAATGGGTAGGGAAGCAGGGAGCTAAGGCGGAGTTCGAATGGTTTCGGCGCCGATTTGTTCCCTGCCTGCTTTCTGGAGTTCCGAATGCTCGCTGACAGGGTGAACAGGATAACGCTTTCGCCGACGCTGCGGATCGGGGCCCGCGCCCTTCAAATGAGATCTCAGGGCATTGATCTGGTTGACTTGACCGTCGGCGAGCCGGACTTCCCTACTCCGGAGGCGGTCAAGCGCGCCTGCAAAGCGGCGCTCGACGCCAATTTCACTAAGTACACCGCCAACGACGGCATCCCCGACCTCAAACAGGCGATCAAGGAGAAGCTTCAGCGCGACAACGGGATTGAATATTCCCTCGACGAAATCATCGTTTCTCCGGGCGCGAAAACGAACCTCTTCAACGTGGCGATGGCCGTTTACGGCGCTGGGGACGACATCCTGATCCCGACGCCGTGCTGGGTCTCCTACCCCGACCAGGTGAGGCTCGCGGGCGCCAATCCGGTTTTCGTGCAGACGCGCGAGGAGGAGGGCTTCAAGCTCCAGCCGAAGGACCTCGCGGCGGCGATAACGCCGAACACGAAGGCGCTCATTCTCAACTATCCGTGCAATCCGACCGGCGCGGTTTATTCCAAGGACGAGCTGGAGGCGCTGGCGGAGGTCTGCGTCCGCGAACAGATTTGGGTTCTTTCGGACGAGATTTACGAGAAGCTCCTGTACGACGGCGTCCCTTTCACCTCGATCGCCTCGCTTAATCCGAAGATAAAGAAGCTGACGGTTGTCATCAACGGATTCTCCAAGGCCTTTTCCATGACCGGCTGGAGGCTTGGCTACGCCGCCGGGCCCAAGGAAATCATCGCCGCCTGCTCCAAGATACAGTCGCACAACACCTCGAACGCCGTCTCTTTCGTCCAGAAGGCGGCCGTGGCGGCGCTTCGCGACTGCGCGATGGACGTCGAGAGAATGCGCCAGGAGTTCGAACGGCGGAGGAACTTCGTCATCTATAAGCTGCGAGCCCTTCCCAATGTTTCGTGCGCTTCGCCGCAAGGCGCCTTCTACGCCTTCCCGAACATCGAGGCCTACCTCGACAAAGAGTTCAGCGGCGCGCCGCTGCGCAATTCCTACGGGCTCGCCTACTACCTCCTGAAAGAGGCGCACGTGGCGGTTATTCCAGGCGACGCCTTCGCCGCCCCCGAAAACCTGCGCCGGTCGGATTGCACGGATAGTTGAGAATGAGCGCCTTCGTGTTCGGCGTTATCGCCGCCGCGAGGTCCTTCGGCTGGAGCTTGAAGCCCTCCTCCTCGCGCGTC
>DAHXMK010000359.1 GCA_027365515.1 Candidatus Aminicenantota bacterium | reverse complement strand
ACGGCGAAGCGCGCCGCGCGGAAGGCGCGAGTCGGGTCCTCGACGAACGAGAGGCCGTGCATCACTCTAATCTGTCCGGACTTCACGTCGCGTACGCCGCCGAAGAGGTCGAGTATCTCGCCGAACCTCTCGGGGGAAAGGTCCAGCGCGAGCGAGTTTATCGTGAAGTCGCGCCTGTACAGGTCCTGGGAGAGCGCAGCGTGGACCACCGTCGGGAGCGCCGCCGGCGCTTCGTAATATTCGGAGCGGGCCGTGGCGAAGTCCCACCTGCGCCCTCCCGGACAGACGCAGACGGCCGTCCCGAACTCCTTGTGCGTTCTCAATCTCCCGCCCTGCTTGTCGGACCACGCCTGGGCAAGCGCGACGGCGTCGCCTTCGGCCACGAAGTCAACGTCCTTCACTTCGCGCCTTAGAAGCAAATCCCTGACGGCCCCGCCGACGAGGAGGACGGGCGTCCCCATCTTCTCGCCCATCGCGCCGAGTTCCTTGAGCCAGATCATCTCCTGCTCGGTGAAGGTGCCGGCCATGAGCCTTTGGAGTTCGAGCCTCGAAGGCACTCCGCCGCGCCTTCTCGGAACGCGGCCAGGCTCCATCATGTAGAGGCTCTTGAAAAGCGCCATGCGGCTGAGTATTCCCTCGACCTCTCCGGGCCCTTTTCCGAACAGGACGATCCGAAGGCTGCGTTCGAGCATGAGCCGCCTCACCATTTCCAAAGGCGTCTCGGGGGGCAGGACCGGCGGAGCGGATGCAACAAGCGCCTTGGCCGGCTCGCTCCTCATTCCGTGCTGGATGGCTCCGTCAATCTCCTGCCTCGTGACGACGCCGACGAGCGTTTGCGCTTCAAAGAGAGGAAGCGCGTTGACGTGGCTCCTGTTCATCTCCTCGAAGGCCTCTTGAATGGTGGCGTCCGCCCGGATGCGGCGGAAATCGCGCGCCATAACGTCCTGCGCGGCGAGCCCGACGGGGTGCTTTGAGGTAAGTTCCTCCACCAGAAGCTTTCTCGCCTCGTCCAGCGTCAGCCCCTTCAGAGAGGCCGACGCCGCGGAAGGATGGCCGCCGCCGCCGAAAGATTCGAGCACTCTCGCCGCGTCAACGCTGGGAATTCTCGACCTGCCGATGATGTGGACCCTGTTTTCCAGCCGCGCCACGAGAAACAGCGCGTCCAGGTCCTCGAGGTTGAAAATCTCGTGGACGAGAAGCGACAGGTCGGGGACGTACTGCGCGCTGGAGAAGGTGGTGAGATGGACGGTGACGCCCCCCGCCGTCACGCTTTCGAGCCTCTCCACCAGCCTCGTCAAGATTCTGAGCTGGGGCTCGGTCAGGCGGCGCGTTAGCACGCGCGACACCTGGCTCAAGTCGGCGCCCCAGCGGAGGCACCGCGTGGCCGCTTCGAGGTCGCAGGGCCTGGTCGTAGGAAAGGTGAGGAAGCCGGTGTCCTCGTAAATCCCAAGGAGCATGAGGGTGGCGAGATTTTTGTCGGGCGTGATGCCGGATGCCATCAGCTCTTCCACCATCAGGCTGGAGCACGCCCCTG
>DAHXMK010000350.1 GCA_027365515.1 Candidatus Aminicenantota bacterium | reverse complement strand
TGGCTGTTCTCGCCGCATGGCCGGCGCTGCGCGCCACGACGCCGCCGCCCGGCATCCCTCCCGGCTTCATGCCGCCCCACAAGTCCATCAACCAATTGGAGTGGGAGGCCCACCGAACGGCGGTTCTGCCGCCGCAGCCGTCCTACCCGCTCGCGTATGCGGTCAAGCCCGGGGCCGCCGGCTTGTGCAACGTTCCCTCGCGGACGCAATCGCTCACCAAGACGGTTTACGGCTTCATGCCTTACTGGGTCGTTTCCGACTTGAGCCACGTCCACTGGAACTTGCTGACGCACGCCGCCTATTTTTCCGTCGGGGTCAACTCCGACGGATCGCTGACCAATCAGAGCGGTGGCTACGCATGGCCCTCGGGCTCATACGCACAGGCTTTGATCTCGACCGCCCACGCCAACGGCGTCAAGGTGACGCTCGCCGCCACGTTGTTTGATTCGGCTTCCATAACGGCTCTTCTGAGCAGCTCGACCAACCGGCAGAACGCCGTCAACAACCTGCTCGCCGCGGTAGAGGCCGGAGGCGGGGACGGCGTCAACATAGATTTCGAGGGAATGGCCTCGTCGCAGAAGGCCAACCTCGTCACCTTCATGACGGCTCTGTCGAGCGCTTTCCATTCGGCCATCCCCGGCAGCCACGTGAGCGTGGATACACCGGCCGTGGACTGGTCCGGGGCCTTCGACTACGACCAGCTCGCCCTCAACTGCGACGGGCTTTTCATCATGGGTTACGACTACTACTGGAGTGGCTCTTCCACCGCCGGGCCGTGCGCGCCGCTCGCCTCTTCTTCCACGTGGGGGAGCTACAGCGTGACCTGGACGGTGAACGACTACATCACCTACGGCGGATATTCCAACGCTTCGAAGTTCATACTGGGGGTCCCCTATTACGGCTACCAGTGGCCGACCTTGTCAACGACCGTTCCTTCGTCCACAACGGGCAGCGGCTCTTCGAAGACCTACGACGCGGCAAAAGCGAGCGCCGCCACGTACGGGCGCCAGTGGGATTCAAATGGAGAGGTTCCCTATTACGTCAATTCCTCCGGGCCGTACCAATGCTTTTACGACGACGCGCAGAGCCTGGGATTGAAGTGGGACCTCGTCAACAGCCAGGGGTTGGGCGGCACCGGAATATGGGCGCTCAATTACGACAAGAGCGACACAACGATCTGGGACGCGCTGGCCTCGAAGTTCCAGACGGCCCCGGCCGATCTGACGGGCGTCAAAATTGGAGTTGACCCGGGCCACGGCGGGAGCGATTCCGGGGCGGTCGGGCCAACCGGGCTCAAGGAGAAAGACGTCAACCTCGCGACATCCCTCATGCTGAGGGACGCCCTGCAAGCGCGCGGCGCATCGGTTTACATGACGCGGACCACCGATGTTGACGTGACCTTGGCGGCGCGCACCAATTATCTGAACAGCATTCCCGTGGACCGCTCCGAGTCGTGCCATTACAACGCGTGCGGAAATTGCGGCGCGAATTACACGGGCGTCCACATCTATGACGACGGCACCAACACCTGTCCCGCCAGCGCCACGTCAAAAGACATGGCGGCAAAGACCGCCCTGAGGCTCGACGCCGCGTTGAGCATCGGCGTCGTCTCCACCAACTGCGGGATTTATGGCGTGCACGGCGACAACTTCGCGATGGTCAGGGACACTTCGATGCCGGCGATGCTGAGCGAATCGTCTTTCATAGACAACGCTGGAGAAGAGCAGCTTCTCTACACCGACGCCCGCCGCTGCTTGATCGCCGGCGCGATCGCCAAGGGGATCGAGGACCATTATTCCGTCGCCGCCGCCGAGCCTCCCTGCTCGGCGCCCGCCACCGGCACCTGCGCCAATCCAATCACGATTCCAGCCCTCCCCTACACCGACAACAATACGACGGTTGGGAAGCAGGCCAGCATGGACAACTACTCGTGCGGGATAGCCTCTGGCTCCGAAGCCGGCCCGGAGGTCGTCTATCAGCTCTCCCTCGATTCACCGGGAACGCTCTCGGCCTCACTCACTGGGACGACCGGCGACCCCGACGTCTACCTTCTCTCGTCGTGCAGTCCGTCGGCCTGCATCACGCGGGGCGACTCGTCGCTCTCTTCTTTGGTGCAGCCGGGCGCTTACACTATCGTCGTTGACACCTGGACCTCTTCGACCGGCACCCAGTATCCGGGACAGTACACCCTGACGGTCTCGTTCGCTTCCCAGCCCGGCGACACGACGAGCCCTTCTCCGGTGCAAAACCTCAAGTGGAACGCTTCGCTCGGCCAGTGGGAGTGGGATGTGGTCGCCACGGACAGGCTCGGAAACGTGGAAACGATGGGCCATTACGAGGTTTGGACCGCTCCGAGCCCGCTGGCCGTTTTCACGTGCCTGGCCTCGAACGTCGCCCAGAACTCATACCCGGACTCCTCCATTCCAACTCCGGCCTCATGCATTTTCTATTACATCCATTCGGTTGACGCCGCCGGAAACAGGGACCTCGGCGACCCGGTGGTTGTTGACAACCCTGGCGCCTCTTTCGCCGGCTCGTGGCTCACCGGCACGAGCCAGTCAGGCCACTACGGCGCCGATTACAGGTACGTCGCCACTGGAGGAACGGGGACAAATACCGCCACGTGGAGCTTCTGGCCAAGAAAGAGCGCCACCTACGAAGTTGCCCTCTACTACCCGGCCGCCAGCAACCGCTCGTCCGAGTCCCGCTTCACGACAGCCTCGGACGCCGGCTCCCAGCTCTTCACCGTCAACCAGCAGGTCAACGGCGGGGCATGGCTTCCTGTTGCGACCTTCCCATTCACCTCGGGCCAGAGCTATTCAGTCGTCCTCGATGACGCGGAGCCGGCCGGATACTACGCCGTCGCCGACGCGGTCATGTGGAGTCCATCTGCTGATGCCATCGTTGACAATCCTCAGGCGTCGTTCACGGGATCGTGGTCAACCGGCACGACGACGGCCGGCCACTACGGCTCGGATTACCGCTTCATTTCTACCGGCGGTACCGGAGCCAACACGGCGGTATGGTCCTTCACACCGGAGGAGTCCGGCTCTTACAACGTCTACGTCTATTATCCGTCGGGCGCCAATCGTTCAGCCGCCGCCCGCTTCACGGTTACGCACGCCGGGGGGAGCGCGTTATACACAGTGAATCAGCAGGCGAACGGC
This sequence comes from Candidatus Aminicenantota bacterium, assembly GCA_027365515.1. Lineage (GTDB taxonomy): Bacteria > Acidobacteriota > UBA4820 > UBA4820 > DSQY01 > JAEMPZ01. The sequence continues at coordinate 5,360 of DAHXMK010000350.1, read as the reverse complement.
GGCTCGTGGGTGCTCTTGGGCAATCGGTGGCTGGATGCTCGCCATGGCTACACCGTCACGCTGGACGACGGAGAGCCTTCGGGCTTCGTCGTGATAGCCGACGCCGTCAAATGGGAGAAGTCGCCGTAACAAACCGAGCGGGAAGGGATTGCCCCCTTCCCGCCCGCCAGGCTCGCTATTTCCCGAAAGCAATCCTCAACTGAATGAAAATCCCCCGCTCCGGCGCGGGCTGGTACGAGTTGCCGTCCGGGTCCGGCTCCGTGAAGGCGATGTACTCCTTGTTGCCAAGGTTGCGCCCGTAGAGCGTCACCTCGCCGTTCGTGCGGGCCGTATTCCACTTGTAGCCCACTCGCGCGTGGTAGAGGGTGTAGCCCCCGATGTACGGCAAGTTGGTGAAGTCAACGTAGGCGCGGCTCTGCATTTCGACCGCCGTGCCGAAGGTCCAGTTCGAGTTCGGGTCGAACTGGAAGTCGGCGTACGCCTGATGCTTCGGAGTGTTTGGGAGGTAGTTCCCGCTCTCGTCCAGCCCCTCTGGGGAGATGAGGCTCGTGTAGACGAAGTCGCAGTATGTATAAGCGAGCCTCGCCGTGAACTCCTCGACAGGGCGCCAGCTCAGAGCAAGCTCCATTCCGTTGCGGCGGCTCGAACCGGCGTTGCGGTAGAAGGTTTCGAGCGGGCGCGACGTGACGCGGTAGCGCTGAAACTCGTTGTCGGTCGTAAGGTGGTAGAAGTCAATGTCATAGGAAAACGTCGGGCCGATCATGCCCCTGGCGCCGATCTCCTCTCCGGTTGATTCCGCCGGGACGAGCCCCTGATTGAAGCCGCCGTACTGCACGGGATTGGCCATGAGCTGTTCGGTGTTCGGCGGCATGAAGCCCTGGCCCCAGCTCGCGTAGAGGCCGAAGTCGGAGCGCGGGTTGAAAGTCACTCCGGCCCGTCCCGTCGTCTTGGTGAAGCTTCTCGATCCGCTCAAGTCCAGGCCGCCCGACTTCAAGTTGTCGTTCAATTCGTTGTGGATGTCGTCGTTCCTGGCCCCGAAAACTATTGCCCATCGCGGGTTCAGTTCGACCCGGTCCTGCGCCCAAAGGCCGGTGGCGCGCTGATGGATGCTGTTGTCGGAGAGCTTGTCGCTGCCCTCGACCGCGCCGCCGAGATTGGGAACGGCGTAAGCGGCGATCTCCTGCCAGTCGCCGTCCACGCCGAGGCTCAAGTGGTTCTTCACGGCAGCGCCGCCGGCGTGCCAGGTGTACATGAGAGTCGCGCCCGGAGTGTCGAGGCTCCTGTGGATGACCGATGATGGGACCGCCTCGGTGTAATTGGTGTGGCGGTAGTATGCCGAGAAATCGAGGTCGTGGGCGGAAGATATCTGCCAGTGGCCAGAAACGGCCCCCGTGCCGCGCTTTGTAAGCTGGTACTCGTTGTAGGTCAGCGCGTCGGGGTTGGCCTGTCTGCGGTCCTCGGCGAGCCAAAGGCTGTTGAGCCCCTCGGCGTTCTGGTTGAAGAAATCGGTGCCCGCCGCCACCGCCGTCAGGCTGAAAGCAGGAGTTATCTGCCAGTGGAATTTGCTGTAGATGTTCGACGCGCGAAAGGCGGTATGGTCTCGGTAGCCGTCGCCGGTCATCCTCTGGCCCGTGACCGCGTAGCCGAAATTGCCGCTGGTGCCGCTCGCGTAAGCCTCTCCCCGCCTGAAAAGGTACGAGCCCAATTCGAGCTCGCCCCCGTCTCCGAAGGATTCCTGGCCGGGCTCTCTCGTGATGATGTTGATGACTCCGCCCGCCGCGCCGCCGCCGTATAGCGCCGCCGCCGGCCCTTTGAGCACCTCGATGCGCGATACCGAGGACCAGATCACGTCAAAAAGGTCCGGGGCATATCCGGTCGGGTCGTTGAGCGGAATTCCGTCTATGAGGACTTTGATCCCCCTGATGCCGCTTTCGGTCAGGATGCCCTGGCCCCTGATGCTCAGGTGGACACGCTCTCCGTCCGCCTGGTTGTCAACTTTGACGCCGGGAACAAGCTTCAGCGCCTCGTCTATGGCGGCCGAGCGCGGCATAGTTTCGAGCTCCTGCTTTCCCACCACCTGAGTGCTGGATGGGCTCTCTCGAAGAGGTATCGCCTGCCTTGGGGCGGTGACTACGAGCGTGCTGCTGTTTGCCGGCTGGGCTTCCGGCTGGCCGTCGCCCGAAGAATCTGAAGGCGTCTCTTGAGCGAGCGCGAGCAGCGAACAACATGTCACCGCTACAAGCGCCGCTATGACCTTGCGAGGTGTTTTCAGTTTTGACGTTTTCATCCTTGTGCCTCTCCCCATGAACGCGAGGCGGCCGCATGGCCCCTCTTTGCCCGAACGCGGCGGCGCGCGAGCCTGACGATTGCCGGTGCTCGCGCGGCGTTGCTGGCCGCGGGCTTCTATTATGATTAGCTTGCGCGACTGGCGCCCGTGATGGCGCGCCGCGATGGAATCTCTAAATTCTCAATTGCAGGGAGAGCGGCTTGCGGGGAAGAATCTTCGCCGCCATTCGAGTGCGGCTGGCGCGCTCTTCGCTTGCGGTTGAAGCGGGACCTTCAATAATCCTCGACGCGATTGAGATGGTGCCAGCCGGAATGGCGGCATCACTCCGCCCGGCGAGTTCCGCGGGGTCGTATCCTCCAGCCTCTTCCCTCGCGGCGCGAGGAGCATCAAGCTGGAGCCAGAGCTCGCCGTCCCGCGACAAGACGCGCGGCCTCTCCTTCTCGGCGTCACTGCCGGCGGAGGACATCTCCGAAAAGGCGCGGCTTGCCGAAATTCTGAACGATTCGCTTTTCGCCCAGACCAGTTCATGGCCTCCCTCGCCGCGCCGGATGACGATCCTGGCCACGAGAGGAGGCAGGTCGGGAACGCGCCAAGTGAATGAGCGCAGGCCGGGCTCCTCCGATTCGGTCAAGCGGAGGGTGAGTGGAACCGGGCTCTCGCATTGCAAAAGGAGCTCGAATTCCTCCGTACCTGGAGGCAGGCTGTCCCACGTGATGCCGGTCTCTTGTCCCGAGGAGAGAACCGGGCCTCCCAAAACACGGATGCTCCCTTCACGCTGCATGCCCGGCGAATCGCCCGCCCAGGAAGCAAGACAGATGGCGGCAGCGAGCACGGCTACAAGGAAGGCCAGAGATTGGCGAGGCCTAGTGTACAAGCTGTTTCTCCGTAACCGGCTTGAACCCAAAGTCGGAAAAAACCACATCGCTCTCTACCAGCCTGTGGTAGAAGAGAAAGCCCCCTTCTCCGCGTATTGTACTGGATTTCGGCCGCCACTGCCCGCCGGGCGCCACCTCGAACATTACGGTCGTCGTCATCTTGCTTACGAAACGTGGAAGCGGGTCCGGAGAAGCTTCCACTTGAAGAGGAGCTCCGCTCTCCGGATCGAGCCACGCCTTTCCTTTGACGGCCGATTTGCCGGAGGGCGCGGCTTGGCTGAAAGAATAAAGCACCGCGGGGCGGCCCTCCAGCATGACGCTCCCATCGCGGCGGGCGGTTACCTGATCTTGCGATTTCGGCGAGAAGGGGTGGTAGCCCAGGTTTATGGTGATGGTGTCGTCCGGATCTTTTCCGCCGTTCGCCTTCTTTCTCCGGCGGCCCTCCTCTTCCGCCTTTTTGGCCTCCTGGGTCATGTCCTTGCCGTCTTCCACCGCACTGACGACCTCGGCCGGCGAATCGTCGTCTCCATCTTCAGGTAAGCGCATGACCACCTTGCTCGTGTGTTCAATGGCGCCGCTTCCCTTCTTAACCACCGTCTCGATCGTGACCGAGCGAGCCTTGATGCCGCTCTTCTCCGCTTGGCGCGCCACATCAACCGCCTTGAGCCACAGAGCGTCGGCCGGCGGACCCTGCGCCGCCGCCAACGCGAACGCGGCGGCAATCAAGGCGGAGACGGCCATCTTGGCGCCTTTCATGCCGTCCCCTCTTTCCATCTGAGCCCCTGCCTGCCGCCACGCAGGGACATCTCCCTTTCGATTGCGCCGATGACGCCCCTTTTGTTCGCGCACCAATCCGGCGCGACCAATATCCCCTCCGGGCGCTCGCCCGTAAGCCGGTGAATCGTGGCCGAAGGGGCCATCAGCTCCAGCATGTCGGCGGCAAGTTTCGCGTACCCATCCAATTCGAGCAGGCGAATCTCGCCCTTCGCGTGCAGTGCTTCGAGCATTGATCCTTTGACCACGTGAAGCGGATGAAGCTTGATTCCCCAAGGCAGAAGCCTCGAAGCTTCCGCGAACGATGCTTCCATCATTTCATTCGTTTCGCCCGGCAGGCCCGCTATCAGGTGGAGTACGAATCTAATCTTTCTTTCCCGGAGCGCTTCGCAGGCTTTGGCGGTAGCCGCGTGGGAGTGGCCGCGGTTCATCGCGGCGAGCGTCTCGTCGTGCATCGTCTGCATCCCCACTTCGGCCCAAACAAACTTCTTGGCGGACAACGACGCGATGTTCTCTACCATCTCGCCGTTGAGGCAATCCGGCCTCGCGCCGAAGGCGAGCCCTACGACGCCGGCCACCGAAAGGGCGCGCTCCGCCATTTCCGCCAGGGCCGCCGGCTCTACGTACGTGCTCGTGTAGGCCTGGAAGTAGGCGATGACCCCGGCGCATCCATTGGCCATTGCCTTGCGCGCGCCAAGAGCGAGCGCTTCCGGCCAAGGAAGCCGCCTGTCTGGCCCGTCTGGCCCGGAGCCTCCCGCGTCGCACCACGAGCAGCCTCCGGCACCGAGCGAGCCGTCTCGATTCGGACATGTACCTCCGGAATCGAGGGCCACTTTGACGACCCGTCCGCCGAAGCGGGACTTGAGGTCATGGCTCAGCCAGTTGATCTGTTTCGGTCCGCCGCTCATGCGAACGCCCGCGCCCGCCCGGGAGGATCAAGCGGGAGCAATGACAAGCGGCTCTCCATCACTCGTCCTTGAAAACGATGAGCGTGCTCTGGACTCCGGACGGCGGGTAGTCGCTGAACGACCGGACCCCCTTGTCGTTCACCGACATATACATAACTCTGAGCGCCGGGGCCACGTTCCTGAACGGGACGTAGAATCGGTCAAAGTCGGCCGGTGTCGCGAGAAGACGCTTGGCCTCCTCGACCAGGCCGCGCTTGCCATAATCCTCCAGTATGGCGAAGACGTACCTGACCGTCTCGGCGTAAGGAGGAATCTTGTCGCCGTATTTCGCGACGGCGTTTTCGCCGGCGTTGTAAGCGGCGAGCACCAGCGGCACCTTGTTTGGGAACAGCCCCTGAAGCGTGGCGAGAAATGAGGTCCCGCCCTCTATGTTCTGGTCGAGGTCCCACGGGTCCTTTACGCCGAAACGCCGCGCGGTATCAGGCATGAGCTGCATCAGGCCGATGGCGCCGCGTT
>DAHXMK010000322.1 GCA_027365515.1 Candidatus Aminicenantota bacterium | reverse complement strand
AGCGCTGGGCTTCGATACAGGCTCTGCGGCAAGAACCCTCAGGTTCCCGCTTGACGTTCCGGCCGGAACGACGCTGGCTTTCAAGGCGGCCAAGGCGGAGGGGCCCCAGGGGCAATCCTCCGATTCGCTGGTTTCGAGAACCTTCCCATCGGCGGTCTCCTTTGCCAGCGAGGAGGCCCTGCTCAAGGAGCTGAACGGACCCACGACGGCGGAGGGGGTGCCTAACCCCTTCTGCGGCGTGATCTCTTTCGCGATGGTGCGGAATCACCTGACGGCGGAGTTGGAAGGCGCCCGCCAGTGGGACAGCGCGCTCTCGGTGGCGGACGGCGGCGGCGCCACCGTCTTCGGCTTCCATCCGGGCCAGTCGAGAAGCGAGCGGTACGGCGGCTACCGGAACATGGTCCACTGGCTCATGTGGCCGGGGGTCGCCATGATGGTGACGGCCGGCCTGCTCTCCTTCTTCTTCCAGTGGAAGACCATCCTGCGTGCTTTCTCCGGGCTGACGGCCATGTTCAAGAAGAAGGAGGCCGCCGACAAGCCGGCGCCGGGCGACGGTGCCGCGGGCGTTGAGGTTCCGGGGTCCTGGTTCGCGGGCGGGCTGATCGGCGTAGGCGCTCTCGCCGTCGTCATGCAGGTGGGCATCTTTGGAATTCATTGGTGGATGGGCATTCTGGCCGTGGTCATGTCCTTCTTCCTCGCGATCGTTGCCTGCCGGGCCACCGGCGAGACCGACATTACGCCCGTCGGAGCGATGGGAAAGATCACCCAGCTCATGTACGGTGCCATCGCGCCCGGGAACATGGTCACCAACCTGATGACGGCCAACGTGACCGGCGGCGCCGCCACCTCCTCGGCCGACCTCCTGCAGGCGCTGAAATGCGGCTACAAGGTGGGCGCGAGCCCCCGGAAGCAGTTCGCGGTGATGATCCTGGGGGCGATCGTCGGCGCCGTCATCTGCGTTCCCGTTTACAACATCTTGATTCCGAATCCAGGGGTCATCGGGACGGACCGGCTTCCCGCGCCCGCCGCGCAGGTGTGGGCCGGCGTCGCCCTGCTCCTCTCCCATGGCATCTCGGCGTTGCCCATTTCGGCACGATGGGCGCTTCTGGTGGGCGGGCTCATCGGCATCGTCATCACCGTGGCCGAGAAGCGGTGGCCAAAGAGCAGGGACTTTCTCCCCTCTCCAACGGGCATGGGGATCGCGCTGGTGATTCCGGCCTTCAATTCGGTCAGCATGTTCCTGGGGGCTCTGGCGGCGTGGATCGTCGAGAAGCGGTGGCCCAAGGTCGGGGACCAGTACACGATACCCGTGGCGTCGGGAATCATCGCCGGCGAGAGCCTCATGGGGATCGGCGTCGCGATCCTCGTCGCCTTCCAATTCATGTAGAGAAGAGGCCGAATGTACGAAGCTTTTCTTGACCACCACGTCCACAGCCGCCGCTCGTTCGACAGCGAGTCGCGTTTGGAGGATCTGGTCGAAAGCGCCCGCAGGGTCGGCGTCGGTGGCTTCGTTCTCACCGACCACGTGGAATTCGATCCATCCGAAATCGGCTTCGGCTACTTCGACTATGACGAGGCGCGGGACGACTGGGAGGAGATCCAGAGCCTGACACCCGATTTGAAGATCCGCTTCGGCGCGGAGGTCTCACACCAGAAGGACCGCGCCGCCGCGATTCGCGACTACCTTCGCTCAAGGCGGTTCCACTACGTCATCGGCTCCGTGCATCACGTGGGCAGGGAGGAGATCAGCGATTTCGTCTCGCGCGCCGAGGAGAGGAAGGTGCCGCTCGAAGAGTGCATGGACGGCTACTTCGACGCCTGCCTCGACGCGGTGAAGTCCAACCTTTACGACGCCATGGGCCACCTCGATTTCCCGAAGCGCTACTCGCGCGGAGGCCCCAAGTACACCGGAGATTTCTGGCTGAAACACTACGGAAAAAAGATCAGGGACGTCGTGACCGCCTGCCTGGACATGGGCGTCCACCTGGAGGTCAACACCGCGACGTTCCGGGTCGGCTTCACCGAGCCTTACCCCGGCTGGGCGATTCTGGACCTCTACCGCCAGCTCGGTGGCCGCCAGGTGATTCTCTCGTCCGACGCCCACAGGCCAGAGGATGTAGGCACGGCCTACGGCGCCGTCATCAAGGAACTCTCCCGCCGCGGCCTCGGCATAAGAAACGCGGTGGCATGAACGGCTCGATGGCGACGGCCAGGCGCGCCGCGGGGGGATGCATTGCCTGAGTCTTGGCGGTCAAAGTGGATAAGATGGAGAATCAACTACTATCCGTGTTACCGCGGATCGGGCGGCCGTGTGACCCACATTTCCAGCGACCTCAAGGAGTGGAAGGTCAAGCTCCCGCTCAACTGGCGCACCCGGAACATTTGGGGCACGATTTTCGGAGGAAGCCTTTACGCTTCGGTTGATCCCATTTACGGGGTCATGCTTTCGTCCATTCTCGGAAGCGATTACGTCGTCTGGGCCAAGACCGCGCTCGTGCGCTTCCGCAAGCCCGGCCGGGAAACGCTCACCGCCCGCTTCACAATCGAGGAGGATGCGCTAGACTCGATCCGCGCGGAGCTTGCGTCGAACGGCTTCGCCGAGAGGACG
>DAHXMK010000320.1 GCA_027365515.1 Candidatus Aminicenantota bacterium | reverse complement strand
TCCTTTTCAAATCGGGATGAGAAGGGCGGGAAACAGCGTGGCCCTGCCGCGAGAGCGCGAGCGGCGAAGCCACATCAAATCTCAGCAATAGCGGGAGGGCGCGGTTTCGCTGACGGCCCACCGAATAGCCGCTGCGGTCTTCTTTCCAATCCCCCGCACCTCTGCCAGCGCTTCAGGCTCAGCCTCGATGATCCCCTCCACCGTGCTGAAGGCCGCGAGAAGTCGTTCCGCCCTGCCCGGCCCTACCCCGGGCAGTCCCTGAAGGATGTAAAGTTGCCTCCGCCGCTTCCCTTTGGGACGGTATCCGCAACGGTGCAGCGCGCCGGCGGCAATGGCCCTCCGCTGGTTCTCCGCGAAGAGGATCAGATTGGCCGTTTCCTCAACGTTGGCAGATCTCAAGACGGGGATTCCGTAGATCAGGGAAAGCGTGACCAGCGCCCCTTGAAGCGCCTCCCTTCGAAGTCCGGTGCGCGCTAAGGAGGAAGCTCCGCCTTCAAGAATCACTAGGCTTCTTTTTCCGCAGCAAGCCATCCGAGAGGCTTGAGAGAAGAGCCGCCCATCTATCACCGAGATGGCGAAATCAGAAAGGGTCTTGCGTTCCACGAGAAGCTGATTCTCAACAAGGACATCGCCCAGTGGAAGCCGGGCCACCGACACCGCCACGCCGGGCAGAGCTCGGAGCGCCCCAAGAAGCTCCGCCGGTTCCCTGTCATCGGTAAGAATGCTGATGGGCGCGCTTGCAGCCGTGTGACGCATCGCGTTCCTCTCGCCTTTTCAGACCGACCCTGCCGAAGCATCCCGCCGCCGAGCCCAGGTGCGCCTCCTCGTTCCTCTTGAGGCCATTGGGCAGATACGCCTTCAGAAGGCTTCTGAATAGCTTGCCGTGGTTGGGAACCAGGCAATGAATCAATTCGTGTACAATGACGACCTCGCGAAAAGCGCTGGGCTCTAACAGCAAGTCCGTGCTGAAGCAGATTCGGCCGGAAGAGGACCACGAGGCCCACTTTCGGGTCATGCGTTGAATTTGGACGCGCTTGGGCCGGACGCTAATCTTCTCAGCCCATTGCTGCACTTCTCGATGAAAGGCAGCTCGCTTCGGGTTCATGCCGCTGGTCATGTGCTGCCCAACCGGAGAATGCGCTCAGCAAGAGAAATCATCTTCTCCTTGGCACCCGCTTGCAGCAGGGCTTTGTAAAGATCAGCCTTCAAGCGTCTCAACTCGTCGGAATTATCCCGGTGATTGGGATACTGCTTGAGTATGCCCGTGACTGTATTAGCAACATCCTGTGGCGATGCGACGCCCTCTTGCTTCAGCACCCAATAAACCGTGAAGGTCTGCACGTCTAGCCCCAGCCGCTCACGCTCTTTGCGGGCTTCCACAAACTCCTTGAGCAGGGATTCCAACTGGCTCAGCGTCTCCTTCGTGGTAACCTGGCGCTCGTCGTAAAGGGTGAGTATCTGCTCGGCCCGCTCGCCGATAGGGATGAGGTAGGGCTCGCGGCCTCCCTCTTCGAGAGCTGATTGGACCAGGCTCTTCCCACAGTTGATTATCTTGTTGGTGTCCGACGAGCCGGGCGAGCGCAGCGCCTCAAGGGCTTTTTCGTCAATGCGGACCAGAGGAAGAGTTTGCGCCAACCCATAGACGCCGGCGTGTTCCTGGACCAACCGCTCGGTTTTCTTCATAAGG
>DAHXMK010000300.1 GCA_027365515.1 Candidatus Aminicenantota bacterium | reverse complement strand
TCTCGGGCTGAGCGCGGCGGCGGGCGAAAAAGAACGGTGCTATGATTTCCGCCATGCAAGGAGGGCGGTGCCCTTAACCCATCGGATCGGAGTTCGGGGAAACGAGAATTTTGGCGGGCGTGCGAGAAGGAGGATAGAGCAATGTCGAAGAAACTGGTCATGATGTTGGTAGTGGTGGTGCTGGCGCTTGCTTCGTTGTCCCTGTGGGCCGCGGCGAAAACCTACCAGGTGACCGGCCCGGTGCTGGAGATACGCGGCGACATCATCGTCGTGCAGAAGGGCAACGAAAAGTGGGAAATCAACAAGGGCGACGCCAAGATCACGGGCGATCTCAAGGTAGGCTCGAAAGTGACGATCGAATATACGATGACCGCCACCAAGATTGAAGTGAAGAGCGCGGCGGTCAATGAGACCACCCCCAATACCAAGAGCGTGGCGCCCAAGAAGGAACCCAAGACGACGCCTACGAAGAAATAGGCGGCAGGAAATTTATCGGAGGTAATAGCTCTTGTTCCCTGGTAGGAAACATGGGCGGGCCGGAAGGCCCGCCCTTTTTCTTCGCGCCGTTACCGTTCCTCTTCTTCTTCACCGCAGCAGTTGCAGCCGTGCGTGTCGCAGCAGGAGTGGCACTTGGCGCCCTCAATCTCCTCCGCCGTCGCGGCCCGCACGCCGGTCACCTTTACATCGAAGTGGAGCGTCTTTCCGGCGAGAGGGTGGTTCCCGTCGAGGATGACTTCGTTGTCGGAGACCGACGTCACCAGGAATGGCACTTCGTTGCCGTGCTCGTCGTAGGCGCCGATCTGCTGTCCCTCTTCGGGCTCGAACTCGAATTCGGTCCGAGGAACCGTCAGTACTCTCTCCTTGTAGTGCTCCCCGTAGCCGTCGGCGGGGGGGATGCTTATCTTGCCCGCGAAGCCGCTGCTTTTTCCTTCCAGGGCGCGCTCGAGGCCGGGCACGATCTGGCTGTTTCCGTGCAGGTAGCTCATCGGTTCGCCGCGTTCGCTCGAATCAATGACTTCGCCGTCGTCGCCGCGCAGCGTGTACTCAAAGGTAACCACGGAATCTTTTCCGATTTTCGCCAATTCAGCCATCTGTTCCTCCTGGCGCCGATGTCGTTGGTTGACGGCGGAGGGCGCCGAACTCCGCCGAAAAAGCGGTCATTATACCATGTGCTCGCCCATCTGATTTTGCCGGAGCGGCCTCGCCCTACTTGGCCGGGCGGGCGCGGTCGTACTGGGGCGGCCAGGGAATCCCGGCGCCCAGCTCGCGCGCGGCGCGCATCGGCCAGCGCGGGTCGCGCAACATTTCTCTCCCGAGGAGCACCAGGTCGGCCTTGCCAGCAGCGACTATGTCGTCAGCCTGCCTTGGCTCCGTTATCAGGCCGACGGCGCCGGTGGCGATATTCGCGCCCTTCTTCACCGCTTCGGCGAATGGGACCTGGTACGACGGACCTATGGGCATCTTGGCGCTTGGAACCATTCCTCCGGACGAGCAATCCACGAGGTCAACGCCCAGAGGCTTCAAGAGCTTGGCCAGCGCTACGGTCTGCTCCAAATCCCAGCCGCCCTCGGCGGCCCAGTCCGTGGCCGAAACGCGCGCGAAGAGCGGCAGGCTTTCCGGCCAGACGGCTCTTATGGCGCCCGCCACTTCAAGAAGCAGCCTGGCGCGGTTTTCGAACGACCCGCCGTACCGGTCGTCCCTCCTGTTCGATATTGGAGAGAGAAACTGGTGCAGAAGATAGCCGTGGGCGGAATGAATCTCGACGGCCTTGAACCCAGCGGCGCGAGCCCTCGACGCCGCCAGCTTGAAGCTGTCAACGACGCGGCGGATGCCCGCCTCATCGAGCGCGGCGGGAGTCGCATAGCCCTCGTCGAACGGAATCGCGCTCGGAGCCACCGGAGTCCAGCCGCCCTCTTCCCGCAAGAGCCCGGGCGGCTTTGACCCCGCCGTCCCCTTGGCGTCCCACGGCCTTCTCGCGCTCCCTTTCCTTCCAGAGTGGGCGAGCTGGATGGCCGGGACGGCTCCCTGGGAGGCGACGAACCGGACGACCCTGGAGAGCGCCTCGGCGCGGGCGTCGTCCCAGATGCCGAGGTCGTTCGGAGTTATCCGCCCCTCTCTTGAAACGGCGGCCGCTTCGGTCATGACAAGGCCGGCGCCACCGACAGCGAAGGCCCCGAGATGGACGAGGTGCCAGTCGTTGGCCATTCCGTCCTCGCAGGAATACTGGGCCATCGGCGAAGCGGTGAAGAAGGGCGCGAATATCGCCACCGGCGCCGTCGGCCTGATAACGGAGCCAAGGCAGGCTGACGACATAGTCGCTGCTGGCAAGGCCGACCTGG
>DAHXMK010000298.1 GCA_027365515.1 Candidatus Aminicenantota bacterium | reverse complement strand
CGAGTTCTTCGACAAGCACAACCTGGGAAAGACGGTCCACACGGGCGTGCTGAACGGGGAGAAGGTGACGCTCTCCCTCAGAAAGCTGGTCAACGCCCTGAAGGAGAACAGGGGCAAGGGAGGCGAGACGCTTCTCTTCAGCGAGGAGGAGCACGGCAAGAACGTAAGCTGTTACGCCTCTTTCGCCGAGCCCACGTCGCGCCCCGGAAAGGTTCCGGCCAACGTGGTGCTCCTCGTGAAGGACCTCAAGGCCGGCGACACCAAGACGAAGCTCACGGTCCCCTTGAGCACCGTTGACGCGGTGATGCAGGCATTGAACATCGAGGGCGAAAAGGCGGACGACGTCGGCGGCCTCTTCAAGCAGTGCGTCCAGTTCGCCAACGAGCTTGGAACGGGCCTTCTGGCTAAAGTCACGGGCCCCCAGGAAGAGGTTCTTCTCAGTCTCGAATAACTTCCGCCGCTTTGCGGACAAGGCGCCCTCCGCGATTTTTTCGGAGGGCGCTTCTTTATATGTCGCGATTGATGTTGCGCCCTTGCTTCCAAGGGGTGTATACTTCGCTCCTTTTTATCTGGGCGGGGAGATGGAAAGCGGGACGCTTTACGTCGTCGCGACGCCGGTCGGGAATTTGGGCGACATAACGCTTCGGGCGCTGGACGTCCTTGGAAGCGTCGGCGCGATAGTCTGCGAGGACACTCGCCACACGCGCAAGCTTCTCGCCAGACACGGCATCAACGCCAGGCTGGAATCCCACTTCGCCGGAAACGAGGAGCGCAAGATTCCGCTCCTCGTCGAGTCCCTTTTGAACGGGACAAGCTTGGCTCTCGTGAGCGACGCTGGCACGCCGGCGGTCTCGGATCCTGGATTCCTTCTGGTCAGAGCCTGCCGCGAGGCTGGAATTCCCGTCGTCCCGGTTCCTGGCCCCAGCGCCATGACGGCCGCGCTTTCGGTTTCGGGGCTGCCGTCTTCATCGGTGAAATTTTTGGGCTTCCCGCCAAGGAAGGCTTCCGCCAGGGAGAGCCTGTTCGGCTCTCTGTCGGGCGACCCGTCGGCGCTCGTTTTTTACGAATCGCCGCTACGCGTGCGCTCGTTTCTCTCCCAGGCGCGCCTCGCGCTTAAGGGCCGGGAAATTTTCGTCGCGAGGGAGATGACCAAGGTCTTCGAGACTTTCTACAGAGACCCCGAGCCGGAGACGCTTCCCGAGAAGGGTGAGTACGTCATCGTTTTCGGGCCGCCGAACGTCGAGGAGGGTGCGAAAGAGATGGAACCTGAAGAGCTCGCCAGTGAGGTCACTAGCCTCGTCCTGGCCGGGATGACGCATCAGGAGGCGCTGCGCCGCGCCGCGCGCAAGGCCGGCATCTCGCGCCGCGAGGCCTACGACATCGTGAAGGGAAAGGGGGCACGGCGTGGCTGAAACGAATTTCAACGGGGCGCGCCTGGCGGCCGAATCGGTCTCGGCGGCGGCGCGCGCGCTGCAGACGACTCGCCGGGTCTGGATCACGACGCACATCAAGAGCGACGGCGACGGCATAGGCTGCGAACTGGCTTTGGCCAGGGCGCTTCGGGCGAGGGGCGCCGAGGTGAGAATCATCAACGACACCGTCGTCCCCCATCCGCTTCGCTTTCTCCTGGCCGGACCGGATGAGATCCTCATTTACGACCCGGCGAGGGACGACCGGTTCATCCAGCAGGCCGACACGGCCGTCGTGCTTGACGTCGGGCTCGGATACCGGCTGGGGAGGCTGGAAGCGAAGCTCCGCCAGAGCGCGGCGGTCAAGATTTGCCTGGATCACCACCTCGACACGGAGCCTCTTTTCGATCACCTCCTGTGCGACCCGGAGCTGAACGCCACCGGAGAGGTCCTCTTCCACCTCCTCAAAGTCATGGGGGCCGAGCTGACGCCGAGCGTGGCCACGCCGCTCTATACCTCCTTGGTCGTTGATTCAGGCAACTTCTCGTACGAGCGGTGCAGGCCCGAGACTTTCCGTATGGCCGGCGCTCTTGTTGAAGCTGGAGCGCGGCCCTACTACGTCCACGTCAACCTGCACTGGCGCCGCTCGCTCGCCGAGGTGAAGCTCGAAGGCGAAGTCATTGACAACGTCGAGCTGTGCTCCGACGGGCGCGTGGCTTGCGGCCTCGTGTCGAGCGAGATGCTGCGCCGGTACACGATTGATCCGATGGAGATGCCAGACATAGTCAACATACCTCTCTCGCTGGAAGGGGTCGAAATCGCGCTGCTGTTCGTCGAGATGGATTCGGGCTATATTAAGGTCTCGGCCCGTGGAAAGGGGCGCGTCAAAGTGAGCGACCTCGCCCACGTTTTCGGAGGCGGCGGCCATCCCCTGGCGGCCGGCTTTTCGGTGAGGACCACTCTGGAGGAGGCGCGGCGCCGGGTCCTGAACGAATGCCGCGCGCTGTTGGTGGCGTCGGACTTGGAAGCAAGGACCATTTCAGCCTAAGGAGGAAACGATGGCGGACGTTGTCATTCTATCCGGAGCAAGGACCGGCGTGGGCCGGTTCAACGGTTCTCTCGCCCCTTTCACCGCGCCGCAGATAGGCTCGGCGGCGGTCAAGGAGGCGCTCGGCCGTGGCGCCGTAAAGGCCGAGGACGTTGACGAAGTGATTCTCGGAAACGTGCTGCAGGCCGGCGTCGGCCAGAACCCGGCCCGGCAGGCGGCGCTGGGGGCGGGCCTTCCCAACAGCGTGGCGGCCTTCACCGTGAACAAGGTCTGCGGCTCCGGCCTCAAGTCGGTGATGCTCGCGGCGCAGGCGATAAAAGCCGGCGACGCCTCGCTCGTAGTCGCGGGCGGAATGGAATCAATGACCAACGCGCCCTACATCTTGAGAAACGCCCGTGGCGGCTACCGCCTTGGCCACGGAAAGATCGAGGACGTGATGGTGGCCGACGGCCTGACCGACGCTTACGACGGCGAACACATGGGAATGACCGCCGAGCTTGTCGCCCGAGAAAAGCATGTGACGAGGCAGGAGATGGACGCCTACTCGGCCGAGAGCCACCGCCGCGCCAGCGAGGCGTGGAAGCAGGGGCGGTTCGACGCCGAGACTTTCGCTTTTCCAATTCCCCAGAAGAAGGGCGACCCGATTCTTTTCAGGGCGGACGAAGGGATACGCTCCGACGTTTCGGCCGAAGGGCTTGCGAAGCTGAAGCCCGCTTTCGCGAAGGAGGGCGTCGTGACGGCGGGCAACTCCAGCCAGATTTCCGACGGCGCGGCGGCGGTCGTGGTCACGACCATGGAAGCCGCGAAAAAGAGAGGCGCCGAGCCGCTGGCGCGGATCGTCTCTTACGCCACTTCGGGCCTTGAGCCAAAGTGGGTGATGATGACCCCCGCCCCCGCCGTGAGAATGGCGGCCGAAAAAGCCGGATGGGATCTCAAGTCGGTGGACCTCTTCGAGCTGAACGAGGCTTTCGCGGCGCAGTCATGCGCGCTTCTCAAGGAGCTTTCCCTTCCCGCGGAAAAGGTCAACGTCAACGGCGGAGCCGTCGCCATCGGCCATCCGATAGGGGGCTCCGGGGCGCGCTGCCTGATGACGCTCCTCTACGCTCTCAAGAACCGCGGATTGAAGCGGGGCATCGTCTCTTTATGCCTTGGCGGCGGAAACGGCGTGGCCATGGCCGTGGAGCGGCCGTAACGAAACTAATTGGAAGGGTTAGTGGAGGGACGGCCTAAGTGGCGCGTGGCGCCGCTTAGGCCGGTTTTTCAGAACACGAAACTCCTCTATGACTCTTTACGCCTCGCCTTTCGCGCCGGGCTTTCCGGCTTGGGGCTTTGCCTCGCTTACCGTAGTATCCATTATCCATCCGTGAACGCGCTCGTCAAGCTTGCTGACCGGTACGCAGAGAACCTCGGGCAGCTCGTAGCTGTGGAGCGACCTGATCGTATCGCGAACGGCGGGAAATAACGATTCCCGCGTCTTGATCATAAGCAGGTACTCGTCGTCATCCCATATCTCGCCTTTCCAGCGATAGATGGACCTGATGTGCTTGACTATGTTCACGCAGGCGGCCTGGCCGCGCTCGACCACCGCCTGCGCTATCTGTATTCCCTGCTCCTCCGATCCCACCGTGGTCATGATGAGAACGACCGGCTCCATGTCCACCTCCAGGCGCAAGAATAATTGCCGTTCCGCCCGGATGTCAAGGCGTGCGGCGCTGGCATGGGCCGCGCGGATTGGTTAAACTAAGCGAGATGGAGAACTCCTCGCCTCGCCCATCCTGGCTTACTCCCGCCCATGAGGCGCTCCTTCGCGCCCATGAAAACCGCATACCTAGCATGAAACGGGCGATCTCCCT